>JAYTFP010000177.1:0-10903 GCA_043734285.1 Acidimicrobiaceae bacterium | reverse complement strand
GCCTGATCGACCTCTACACCTACGAGGGCGATCTCGTTCTCGACCCGTTCATGGGCTCCGGCACGACGGCCGTCGCAGCCGTCAAGACCGGGCGCAAGTACGTCGGGTACGACACCGATGTTGAATACGTCGAGCGGGCAGAGCAACGGGTCCAGAAGGAGCGCGAGTCCGTCGCTGCGCGAAGCGTCACCCATGTCTTCAAGCCGTACATCCCTGCGATTCCGCAGCCTGAGCCTGACGATCTCGACTTCCAGAGTCGGGCAGTCCGACACGGCCGCATGGCACAAGACCTGGCTTACGAGTTGCTCGAGTACTGCGGCTTCACCGACCTCCGGAAAGACGTCAAGCTCCGCTGCGGAGTCGAGATCAACTTCGAGGCGTCCGACTCCGACAACCGTCCTTGGTATTTCTCGGTGTCAGGGGCGTTCGGGTCTTCCCGCCCAGGGCTGCGACGCACCGACACCCTCTGGAAGGCGATCGGCAAGGCGACCGTGATTCAGCAATGGCGCGACTCGACCTCCGAGGTCCCGATTCCGCTCGTGCTCCTGACGACCGACCAGCCCGCGCGCGGCAGCTCAGGCGCGATCGCTCTTGCATCCGTGATGGAGCGAACGCGCCGATCGAACCCCGATGTACCCATCGCCGCCGACTCGAGGCCAGTTTTCGACGTGATCGAACTGCGCGATATCGACGGTCAACAGCGGCTCCAGATGTACGCGCTCGGCCTCAAGCGGCTGACGCGCTGAAGCTGGAGCTGGAGTATGCCGGCGCTACCGGGCGGGGGCCTGCCACAAGCCCGTGGGCGAGTCGCCTACGCGGTGGTTCGCTCTGAGGATCCGACGATCTTCGTGGGCGAGTCGGTCGAAGTACTCGCCCGTGTGATCGCCCTCGAACTCGTCGCGAAGACACCTGCCTGGCAATTCGGCTCGTCACTCAACGCTGTTCGTGACTACCTGCTGGAACAGGAATGGGCCGAGGCGATCGTTGCCTGGATGAACGCGACGGGAGATGTCATTGACATCTATCCCGACGAGGTGGTGTGGACCGAATCCGACGCGAGTGAGGAGCAAACGCTCTTCGAGATTCGACTCTCACCCATCTTTCGCGATCCCCCGACCCAACCCGCGTGACCGACAAGACCAAGGTCACCGAGATCATGACCGGCCTCGGCATGATCGGTGGGGGCGACTTCCGTTCGACGCTGCCGACCCGTCCACCCGAACTGCACCATGTCGACGACGACACGTGGCAGGGCGTCGTCGACGCGTGGTCGGTCGACGAGGTGTCGTCGATCGCCGACGCCGCGTACGCGAACGGCCGCTACTTCCTCGAGGCAATCGACGCGCTACGCGGCCGACGACCGCGACTCGTCGAATGGGTCGGGCCGCGACGACCACCGGGCGACGAGGTCGCGCCGATCGACCTGCGCATCGACCATGTGTACCTCGTCAGCTGCAAGTACATGTCGAAGGTGATCCTCAACCCGTCGCCGGTTCGTCTCTTCGACCGCCTTCTCGCCGCCGGTCACGGCGCGCGCAGCTCGGATTGGTACCACGACGTCGCGCCCACCGAGCACCAACGCCTCTGGCAGTCGTGCCGCACATGGCTGGCCGACGAGTCGTTGCCCAACGACGTCACCGAGCTCTCGAAGACAGAGCGCCGGTCGGTCGCGCTGGCGCTGTCGTTCCGGTCGTGGCCCGTCGAGCTCGCCGCCGACTACCAGGCGCTGTGCGCGGCCGTGTCGGAGCGATCGGCCGTCCGCTGGAACGAGGCGATCGCGGCAGCGGGACCGAACACCGCGGAGGCGATCCTCTGGCGCCTGCTGCGAATCGGCAGCGCCCCCTATTTCGTGCTCGGGGTCCACGGCAACGGCGATGCGTTGCGGCTGCGCGTCGCCTCGCCGTGGGACTGGCGGCAGGGGTTCCGCTTTCGGCATCTCGAGGTCGAGCCGCTCGACGGGGGTCAGCCGATGGTCCGGTGGCGGGCCGTGGTGCAGGAACGGTCGACCTCGTTCGACCGGCTCATCGACGGTCACGTGGAGATCCGCTGGAGCCACCGGCGCTTCGGCGGACCGCCCGAGGCGAAGGTCTATCTCGACACACCTTTCGACGACGTCGCCGGTTACTGGCCCCTGCGCTGACGAGTAGTGCTGACGGCCTGCAGGGCAGCACCGGGCGCGATTTCCGGCAACCGCCGCCATCATGGGTCGATGGCGATCCATCCGTCCGACCCGCCGGCTGACGTCCGGGCGTTCCTGTCCGAGCGCCACCTCGCGACGCTCACGACACGGCGCGCCGACGGATCGCTCCACGTCGTGCCGGTGGGGTTCAGCTACGACCCCGAGAACCGACTCGTGCGCATCATCGCCCGCGCCAACTCGCAGAAGGTGCGCAACATCGAGGCCGGGCCGGGTGGCCGCGCCGCGGTCTGCCAGGTCGACGGCGGCAGATGGCTCACGCTCGAAGGGGCGGCCGAGGTCACGACCGTGAGTGAGCGCGTCGCAGTCGCGGTCGACGGATACGCCAAGCGCTATCGACAGCCGCATGAACGCGCCGATCGCGTGGTGATCGAGATCTCGGTCGATCGCATCATGGGCCGCGCCTGAGCCACAAGGCACGAGACGCGCCCGCCGTCACCGGCCGTAGATGATGCCGATCACCCAGCGCATCGCGACCGACGCACCCGCACCCTCGAAGTGCAGTCCGTCGGGCCGCAGCACCACGCCGTTCACCTCGTCCTTGCACGTGGAGCGGGTGGGACACGTCCACTTGTCGATCGGCAGGATGAACCCAGCGAGCTGTCGATCGACCGCTCTCGCCGTCGCGGCATTGATGCAGTCGATCGAGTCGTCGGTCGTCGCCGTCCCGCCGAAGCGGCTGTACGACATCGGCATCACCGCGACCGGCGCGCCGGTGCGGTTCAACAGCGCGATCTCCTTCGACATCAGGTCCTCGTACCAGTCGCCGTATTGCCGGTCGCACGGTTGGTAGTCGACCCCGCCCAATCGCATCGTGTACCGCTGGATCGCACCGAAGGCGAGGAGCACCACGTCGGGCTTCGCCTTCTGCACCAAGTCCGCAAAGCCGTCGTGCCACTTCTTGCAGCTCTTGACCAACGCCGGCTTCGGGATGGGGCTCGCACCGGCGATCTGCGCGACGCCGCCGACGCCGCAACCGGGTCCACCGGTGCCGCTCGCGATCACACCGAGCTTCTTCTGGTCGGCCTGCAATGCCCGGTTGAGGAACAGCGCCACCGAATCACCGATCAGCAACACGCGCGGCGAGCGCCCTGTGGGCGCGGTGAGCGGGATCGTCGGCCGTACAGTCGGCGTCGTCACGACCGGAACCGTCGACCCCGGCGCCGAGGACGACGTCGACGACGACGAGGATGCCGGAGCCGTCGTCGTGACTGGGTCGATGCCGACGACCGTCGTACTGGTGTCGTCGGTCGCCGCACCGGTCGCCGCTCCGTCGTCGGGCGCCGCGACCACGTTGTCGAACGCCCCGCGCTCGACGTCGGCGCGATGCGCCGAGGCCACGGCCGACGACTGATCGAGCGAGAAGAACGACAGCGCGAGGATCGCTCCCACCGCGATGATCGGCACGAGGCGAGGGAGGTGCACGCGCTGACGTCGGATCGGCTCCTCGACGAACCGATACGACGCGGCCGCGACCACGATGCTCGCGGCGATCTCGACGGGCACGACGAGCCAGCGCGAGCTGTGGCGCATCGCGCGGTCGAACGCCAGGCAGATCGGGAAGTGCCAGAGGTAGAGGCCATAGCTGATCGTGCCGAGCCAGCGCAGCGGTGGCAGCGTGGCGACGGCATTGGTGATCGACGGTCGTTCGACGTCGATCGCGACGATCAACAGCACGACGACCGCGAGCTCGAACGCGGGCATCAGCAACCATTCGACCGTGGGCCAATTGGTGTCGCCGGCGACGACGACCATCGCGACCACCACGCCGATCATCGCCGGCACCGACAGCACGCGGGCGACCTTGGTCATGCTGATCCGATGGGCCGGCGAGCAGGCGAGGTAGCCGAGTGTGCAGCCGCAGAGCACGGCGCCGACGCGGGTGTCAGTTCCGAGGTAGACGCGCTCGAAGCCCGATCCGGTCGCGAGGAGGATCAATCCGGTCGCCCACGAGGCGACCGCCATCGCCCCGAGGATCCAGGCAATGCGGGCGCGCCGTCGCACGACTGCGAAGACCACCAGCATGACGAGCGGGAACAACATGTAGAACTGCTCTTCGATCGACAGCGACCAGAGGTGCTTCATCGGCGACGGGGTCGAGAAACGGTCCCAGTACCCGCCGCTCGTCGCGAGTTGTAGCCAGTTCGAGAAGTAGAAGAGCGCGCCCAGCATCTGGCGTGGAAGGTCGGTCGGCAGCAGCGTCTTCTCGGGGTACCACCACGCGTACAACGTGACCCCGGCCATGGCCATGATCAAGGCGGGCAGCAACCGCCGCGCCCGCCGCGCCCAGAAGTTGCGAAGGCTGATCCGCCCCGTCGTGGCCCGTTCGGTGACCAGCAGGCGGGTGATCAGGAACCCCGACAGCACGAAGAAGAGGTCGACGCCGAGCCAGCCGCCCTTCAGCACGCCCACGTGGAAGAGGACGACGAACGCGACGCCCAGGCCGCGGAACCCATCGAGGGCAGGTACGTAGGACCCGGAGCGAGAAGGGGTGTCGGACATGGCGGGTCGGCCGAAATCTTAGGTTCGCTCAATCGTCACCGGCGCGTCACCCGACAGCAGACCTCACCCGACGCCGTCGGGATACAGTGCGAAACCGATCCAACGAGGAGACCGATGAGCGGCGTTGTCTTCGACAAGGTGACCAAGACATTCGACGGGGTCACCGCCGTGGACGAGCTCTCGCTCGACATCGGCGATCGCGAATTCATGGTGTTGCTCGGACCATCGGGATGCGGCAAGACCACAGCGCTGCGGATGATCGCCGGGCTCGAGTCGATCACCTCGGGTGAGTTGCGGATCGGCCAACGGGTCATCAACGACGTTCCCGCGTCGGACCGCGACATCGCGATGGTGTTCCAGAGCTACGCGCTCTACCCCCACATGACAGTACGCCGAAACATCGAGTCGCCACTGGTGGCGAGCCGCTCGGCCCGCGTCGAGCCGACGGAGCGCGCTGCCCGGGTGGCAGAGGCAGCCGAGGTGCTCGGTCTGACCGACTACCTCGACCGCAAGCCGGGGGCACTGTCGGGCGGACAACGCCAGCGGGTCGCGCTGGCACGCGCCATCGTGCGGCGCCCCGAGGTCTTCTTGATGGACGAGCCGTTGTCGAACCTCGACGCGAAGCTGCGCACGCAGACACGCCTCGAACTGGTCGACCTGTGGCGGCGGCTCGAGACGACGTTCGTCTACGTCACGCACGACCAGGTCGAGGCCATGACGATGGCCACCCGGGTCGCGGTGATCTCGGGCGGCAAGCTGCAGCAGGTCGGCGTCCCGCAAGAGGTCTACGACCGACCCGCGAACCTGTTCGTCGCGACGTTCATCGGCAGTCCTCCGATGAACGTGGTCGAGGCCACCGTCGACGGGCCGTCCTCGGTCGCCTGCCCAGGCGGTCGCGTGCCGGTGGGTGACATCGGCGCGGCGACATCGGGCGCGGCGGTGACGGTCGGCATCCGGCCCGAGCACCTGGCGATCGGCGGCAGCGACCTCACCGCGACGGTGCTCAACGTCGAGCTCCTCGGCCACGAGCGCCACGTCATCTGCCAGGTCGGCACGAATCGGTGGGTCGTGCGCCAGGACGCGGCCGAGGCCCCAGTCGCCGTCGGCCACGACATCGGCCTGCGGGTCGACCCGAACGCCGTGCACCTCTTCGACCCGACCTCCACGGAGCGTCTGAACTGATGGCGCCGCGGGCTGGCACGCGGCGACGCAGTACCCGCGAGGCAGTGGTGGCCTATGTGATGTTGGCGCCCGCCATGATGGCGTTCGCCGTCTTCGCGTTCTGGCCGTTCTACCGCCTCATCTTCTTCTCGCTCCACAAGCAACGCGCCGACGAATCGCTGGTCTCCAGACCGAATCAGCTTCTCGACACCCTCACCGGCAAGGATTTCCTCAGCGGCGCCCGCACCTCTGGACTGCTCGTTCTCTACACCGTCCCGCTGGGAATCATTCTTGGCGTCCTCATGGCGGTCGCGGTCCATCGCAAGCTGAAGGGCATCCGAATCTTCCGAACCGTATTCAGTTCGACTGTCGCATCATCGGTCGCTGTCAGCTCGGTTGTTTTCCTCACGCTCGTGAACCCCCAGATCGGCTTTTTCAAGCACGTCTCTTGGCTCGACCTCACCGCCGATGGCTCGGGCCTCTACCGACCAGCGCTGATCGGCGTGTCGCTGTCCGTCGTGTGGCAGAACCTCGGGCTCACCTTCATCATCGTGCTCGCCGGCCTCCAGGCGATTCCGGACGAGGTCAACGAGGCCGCCACGCTCGACGGGTTCGGGCCCATCCGCCGATTCTTCAAGATCACGCTCCCGCTCTTGTCGCCCACGCTGCTCTTTGTCGTCGTCGTCCTCACGATCCGTGCCCTCCAGGTCTACGCACCCGTGAAGGTGCTGACCGAAGGCGCTCACCAGACGAGCACGCTCCTCTACCAAATCACCAATCAGCCACAGGGTGACTACGGGATCGGTGCGTCGATGGCGATCGGCTTGTTCGTCATCTCGGTCGTGGTGGCCGCGGCCCAGTACGGAATCCTGAACCGGCGGGTTCACTATGGCAACTGACTCTGCGATGACCGGTCAGCCTCGGTCGCGCCTCGCCGCCGCCGGTTGGTACCTCCTGCTGTCGGCGATGGCCGCTGTCGTGCTGTTCCCGCTCTACATCACAGTGATTCGTGCCCTCTCCGGAACGACCACCACGAATTCACTCGTGCCGGTTGACCTTCGGAGCGGTGCGTTCTCTGATGCATGGTCGGCAGGCGATCTCGGCCCACACCTCGCGATCTCGCTGGTCACGACCTTGTGCATCGTTGCTCTTCAGGTCGGCACGTCGGTACTGGCCGCTTACGCGTTCACCTTCCTCAAATTTCCCCTCAAGCGCAGCATCTTCGCGATCGTCATCGCGACACTGCTCCTGCCCATCGAAGTCACGCTCCTGACGAACTTCCGCGACCTGCAGCCGTTGGGCTGGGTTGGGCCCAGCCAGGGCCTTGTCGGGGCGATGGCCGCCCTGGTGCTCCCGTTCGGGGCGACGGCGCTCGGCATTTTCCTGCTGCGACAGGGTTTCGCCGGCATCCCCCGCGACCTTCGCGATGCGGCGGCGCTCGACGGCTGGGGCCATCTCGGATTCATTCGCCACGTCGCACTGCCCGTGTCGCGACCCGTCGTCGCGAGCTTCATCGTGATCTCGTTCCTGGACTCATACAACCAGTACGTCTGGCCAAGCTTTGTAGGCAACGTCGACAAGTACAAGACGGCGCAGGTAGTCATCAGCGGCATGTACAAGGCCGACCCTCAGAACGCCAACCTCGCCTTCGCCGCTGCCCTTCTCATCTCTCTGCCGGTATTGGCGCTGCTCATCTTCTTCCAGAAGCAGATCGTCGCCGGGTTGACCGCCGGAGCCGTGAAGGGATGAGAGACTTCGTGACCTCGAGACTGGAGCAACCATCATGAATCATCGCCTCCGCGCCGTCGGCGCTGCGACCTTCGCCCTGGTGCTGATCGTGCCGGCTTGCAGCGCCGACAAACCGACCGCCAAAGGATCGCCGTGCCCCGTGGGCGCGTTCGAGCACGCCACCGCTCCTGTGAACGTGACGGTATGGCACTCGTACGTGGGCAAGACCCGGCAGACCCTGCAATCGCTCGCCGACGAGTACAACGCGAAACACCCGAAGGTGCACATCGACGTCCAGGCGCAGGGGAACTCGTACCAGGAGCTGTTGCGAAATTACGCAGCCGTGCTCCCGAGCAAGAAGTTGCCGGCGATCACCATCGGCGAAGACATCGACACCCGATACATGGTCGATACGAAGTCGGTGCTCCCGGCGCAGAGCTGCATCGACGCCGACAGCGACCCGAGGGCGAAGCTTTCTGACATGTTGCCGGCAATCCGTAACCACTACACAGTCGATGGTCAGTTGTACCCGGCCACGGTCAACGGTTCGACGGTTGTCATCTACTACAACAAGGCGCACTTCAAGAAGGCCAACCTCGACCCCGAGAAGCCACCGACCACCCTCGACCAGCTCTACGACGATGCGGTGAAGCTGAAGGCAGCCAAGGCGTCCTCTGGCGAGCCCTTCGTGCTCAAGACTGATCCCTGGTTTGTCGAGCACCTGATCACTGGAGCCGGTCAACCGATCGTCGATCACGACAACGGACGCAGCGGGCTGGCCGAGAAGTCGACGTTCGACAACCCGGCGACCCATCGGATCTTCGAGTGGCTGGCGAAGATGAAGTCGGCGGGTCTCATCAACGCTGTGGCTGGTACCGACTCGACGATCGACCACTACCTCGCGATGGCGACCGGTAGCGCGTCAATGCTCCTCGAGACCTCCACCGCGATCACGACGGTCGACGGCGTCATCAACGGCACGTTCAACGCGGCCGACCTCGGTCAGGCCGACAACCCTGCGGTAGCCAAGTACAACGGCGTCAAGATCCCCCTCGACATCGGGGTCGGGCCAGTGCCCGGTCTCACCGAGGCCGGCAAGGGCCAGGTCGGAGGCGGCGCCTGGTACATCACGAACACCAGCTCCGACGAGGTGAAGTCGGCGGCTTGGGACTTCGTCAAGTGGTACAACGAGACGGCCCAACAGGCGAGGTGGACCCTCGAGGGGTCGTACCTCCCCATCATGAAGTCGGTGAAGGACGATCCGACGGTCGCAAAGGCGTTCACCTCGGACCAACGAGGCAAGTGGCTCGCCACCGCATCCGGAGCTCTCGCCACACTCGACGAGAAGTTCAACGGGCCGATCATCGGCCCCTACACAAAGGTCCGCGACATCATCCGCGGTTCGATCGACAAGCTGCTCAGCGGCGCCACCACACCTGATGCAGCGATCAAGGATGCCGACAGCGGCATCACCGCCGCGCTCGCGGACTACAAGTCGGTCAATGGATGACCGACTTCTGATCTTGAACCCACCGAACGGGGGTGGAGCGTCGCCGACAGGCGCCACGCTCACGCGCCTGCGTGACCCCGATCTCGGAGGACCAGTCCGCGGTAGCCATCGACGAAACCGACGGCGCGCAGCGCGTCGCCCATCGACGAGCCCGTGGCGGGTTCGCCGTCGACCCGCGCGATCTCGAGACGGCCCGCGCGTCCTGACGACACCAGACCAGCCAGCGCGGTGGCGCACGCTGATCGATCGTCGTCGCCGTTGTCGTCACGCTCCGCGCTGCCTCGAGGGAACGTGAGCAGCGACCGGCCACTTCGGTCGAGCCAGCCCACGGGGCGTCCGTCGACCAGCACGACCCTTGCGCCCGCGGCCCGCGTCGGCCGCCCGGCATTCTCGGGCCAGGCCAGCGCTGCGCCGTAGGGCTGGGCAGGATCGGTGGCAGCGAGCACCACGGATCGCGCCGAGTCGCGCTCGTCGGGCTTCGCCGGATCTGGTAGGTCACGCGCGGCGCGCAGGCGATCGATCGCGCCGTGGCCGGCGAATTGGGCTGCGCCGAGCCCGGCGATGAAGTAGCCGCGGCGCACGCGGCCCTGTTCCTCCATCGCCTTGAGCGTCGGGTACACGCCGGCGAAGCCCGCTTGGGTTCCCTCGGCAAGCGCCATCTCGCGCGTCACGACCCCGTAGCGTTCGAGCAGTTGCTCGGCACGCGCCAGCCGCGCCTCGGTCTCGGTCGCGGCCGGCAGTCGCAACGGCGCCGTCGACGACCATCGGCCCACCGCAGAGGGCGGACCGCTGCGCAGCGGCCGGGACGAGCGAAGGCCGGCGCGTCGAGTTCGCGGACTGGTCGCGGCCGGTGAGCGCTTCTTGCCCGAGGGTCGACCGACACGCGCCCGGACCGGCGCGAGCGAATCGTTCGTCACCTCGCCCGACCAGACCAGGTCCCACAGCGCCGCGAGCACCGACTCGTCGTCGTAGTGCAGATCGGCCGCGGCGACCGCCGCGACCAACTCGGGCCAGAACGACGCCCCCTTGTGGTCGAGCTGGTCGCGCAACGCGACGTGGTGCGGTTCGCCCGGCACGTCGTCGTCGACCTCGTCAAGCAGCAGCGCGACCTGTGCGCGCGACACGAGACGCAGCCGCCCGTCGTTCGCGCCGATCGCTCCCGCGCCGACCCACACGACCTCGCCCGAAGTGCACAGCGCATCGAGGTCGGCAGGGCGGTACTCGGCCAGGCGTGCGCTGAGGATCTCGCCCTCGAGCGACGAGGCGACCAGCGGCGCGCCCTGCATCTGCGCGACCACGTCACGCAATGCGTCAGGTCCGAGGCGGTTCGAGCCGACGCCCTGCCAGGTCGGCAGGAACCGCGCCAACACCTCACCCTCGACCGGCTCGACCTCGGACCGCAGGCGCGCCAACGTGCGACGACGAAGCTGGCGCAACACATCGGGGTCGCACCATTCGAGACCCGAACCGTCGGGACGGAACTCGCCGGCGACGAGGCGATCGGCGGCCGCGAGATCGGCAAGCACGAGCCGCATCGCCTCGGCGCTCAGACCGAAGCGACGAGTCACCGTGGTCGTCGCGAACGGGGCTTGCGTACGCGCGTACCGCTCGACCAGATCACGCAGCGGCGCGTCGACCGGGTCGGTGAAGGCCGCGGGCAGTCCCTGGGGCAGGGCGACACCCAGTGCGTCTCGCAGCCTCGCGGCATCGGCCGCGTCGGCCATCCTCGACGCGCCGGCGAAGGGCGCTTCGATGACCCGTCGAGCGTCGACGAGACGAGCGACCGCCGCCGCGACATCGCCGAT
>JAYTFP010000176.1:0-1809 GCA_043734285.1 Acidimicrobiaceae bacterium | reverse complement strand
GGCACGAAGCCAGTCAGAGCTCGGGTCACACCATCGGTCATCGACACCAGCCCAGCACCGAAGCCGAACCGGCGCCTCAGATACTCACAGTCAGACCTGACCACGCTGAGTTTGACGGCGGATTCCGCGAGCGAGTGGACGAGCGACCCGACGGCGAACACGACAGCGCTCTTGGCGGTGTGCCGTGTTGAACCTCCACCGTCTCGCGCACGGCGCCGAGAGCTATTACCTCGATCAGGTCATCTCCGGCATCGAGGATTACTACGCCGGTGACGGCGAAGCACCTGGCTACTGGTTGGCGACGTCGGATCAGTTGGGACTCGACGGCACCGTGCAGCCCGAACACCTTCGCGCCGTGCTCACCGGGCACGATCCGCACACGGGCGAACAACTCCACCACGCGAAGAACCGCAAGGTCCCCGGCTGGGACCTGACCTTCCGGGCACCGAAGTCGGTGTCGATCCTGTGGGGCCTGTCCGAGCAGCCGGTCGCCGACCAGGTCGTCGCCGCACACGAAGCGGCCATAGCGGTGTCGGTCGACTACCTCGAAGACGTCGCCGCGTTCACCCGGACCGGCCGCAACGGCATCCACCGTGTCGAGGCATCCGGGTTCATCGCCGCAGGGTTCCGGCATCGCACGTCGCGCGACGGCGACCCCCTGTTGCACACCCATGTGTTGGTCGCGAACTCGGTGTGCGCCGCCGACGGCAAATGGCGCACGATCGACGCGGTCGCGCTGTACGACCACGCCAAGACCGCGGGGTACATCTACGCCGCGCATCTTCGCCACGAACTCACGGCACGTCTCGGCGTTGGGTGGACCGATATCGAGAACGGTCTCGCCGACATCGACGGCGTCACCCCCGAAGTGATCGCGCTGTTTTCGAAACGCCGCGAGCAGATCGAGGCGCAGCTCGCTGAGTGGGGTCTCACCTCGGCGAAGGCGGCTCAGATTTCCACGCTCGAGACACGACAGGCGAAGGACCCGGTTCCCGAACGAACCGAGGATCTCACCCGACGGTGGCGCGCCGAGGCAGCCGAAGCCGGTTGGACGATGACCGACCAGCATGCTGTCGTCGGCCGGTCGGAGGTGCCGGTCATTGACACTGCAGAGACAACGCGAGTGCTCGACCTGTTGTCGTCGGCGGAGGGGTTGACCGAGCGGGCGTCGACGTTCGATGAGCGTGATGTGATCTGCCGGCTCGCCAACGAGCTGCCGGCCGGCATCGCGACGTCGACGATCCACCAGCTCGCCGACGCCTACCTCGCGCGACCCGATGTCGTGGCGCTCGGCTGGACCGAGCGGTGCGGCACGAGGTTCTCGACCACCGAGCTCATCGCCCTCGAGGAACGGGTGCTCGGGACCTGCGGCGACGGGCTCGGCGCCGGGGCAACGCTCGCGCCCGAACAGGCCGTACGGATCGCGATCGACGCACGGCCCTCGATGACCGACGAGCAGCGCGATGCGATCCGCCAGATCACCACGTCGGGCAACACGGTCGATGTGATCATCGCCGGTCCCGGGACCGGCAAGACGTTCAGCCTCGACGCGGCGCGCGAAGCATGGCAACGATCCGGCCACGCCGTCATCGGATGCGCGCTCTCCGCCGCGGCGGCCAACCAGTTGCAGAGCGGGTCAGGGATTCGCTCGACGACCATCGCGATGCTCGACATCGATCTGCGCCGTCGCCACGAATGGTTCGACTCGAAGACCGTGCTCGTCGTTGATGAAGCGGGCATGGTCGGAACCCGCGCCATCGCGCCGCTCCTCGACCAGGCAGCGGCCGCTGGTGCGAAGGTCGTGCTCGT
>JAYTFP010000175.1:0-4298 GCA_043734285.1 Acidimicrobiaceae bacterium | reverse complement strand
GCCGCGGAGCCGTTTCTCGAGATACGCGACGTCGGCCTCGACCATCATGCGCACCAGCGAGTCGAAGCTGGTCTCGGCCTGCCATCCCAGCACGGTCTGCGCCTTCTTCGGCTCGCCGATGAGCAGGTCGACCTCTGCCGGACGGAAGAACTTCTCGTCGACGACGACGTGCTCCTGCCAGTCGAGCCCGACGTGGTTGAACGCGATCTCGCAGAACTCGCGAACCGAGTGCGTCTCACCCGTCGCGACCACGTAGTCGTCGGGGGTGTCCTGCTGGAGCATCAGCCACATGGCACGCACGTAGTCGCCGGCGAAACCCCAGTCGCGTTGCGCCTCGAGGTTGCCGAGGCGCAGTTCGGTCGCCATGCCCATCTTGATGCGCGCCACGTTGTGGCTGATCTTGCGGGTGACGAACTCGAGCCCCCGACGCGGCGACTCGTGGTTGAAGAGGATGCCCGAGCTGGCATGCAGGTCGTAGCTCTCGCGGTAGTTGATGGTGATCCAGTGGCCGTAGAGCTTGGCCACTCCGTACGGCGAACGGGGATAGAAGGGCGTGTCCTCGCTCTGCGGTACCTCGACGACCTTGCCGAACATCTCGGACGACGACGCCTGGTAGAAGCGGATGCCGCGATCGACGAGGCGCACCGCGTCGAGCAGGCGGGTGACGCCCAGCGCGGTCACCTCTCCCGTGAGCACCGGCTGGCTGAACGACGTGGGCACGAACGACTGCGCCGCGAGGTTGTAGACCTCGACCGGCTTCCACTCGCGCAACAGTTCGATCAGCGACGCCTGGTCGAGCAGGTCACCGTGGAGGATCTCGATGTCATCCTGGAAGTGGGCGATGCGGTCGAACGTGACCGTCGACGACCGCCGGACCATGCCGAGCACCTCGTACCCCTCGGCGAGCAACAGTTCAGCCAGATACGAGCCGTCCTGCCCGGTGATGCCGGTGATGAGCGCACGTTTGGACATGGAAATGGGCCTCGGATCGTCGGGTGGGCAACTCGTGAAAGGCAGAGAAGAAACTACTCGGTGGTGGCTCGGTCGAGGAGCGTGACACGCTCCCGACAGTCGTCCATCAGGTCGTTGAGCGTGGTGCCGATGGCGATCTCGGGCGCCCAGCCGGTGCAGGCGGTCAGCTTCGTGTTGTCGCCGATCAGCACGGGGATGTCGACCGGCCGCACGAGGTCGGGATCGGTCGACAGGGTCATCGGGTGGGCCGCGAGGGCGACCAGCTGATTCGCCAACTCCTCGATGGCGAGCGCCCTGCCGCTGCACACGTTGTAGACCTCGCCGCCGGTGCCGTGCTGGGCGAGTAGGCGGTACGCCCGGACCACGTCACGCACGTCGGTGATGTCGCGGCGTGGGGTGAGATTGCCCACCGGCACGATCGTGCTGCCGTCGATCTCGTTGCGGCTGATCCGCATGGCGATGGCGGGTGCCACGAATCGTTCGCTCTGACCGGGGCCGAGGTGGTTGAACGCCCGCACGCGGATGACATCGAGCCCGTACCCGAGGGTCGCCTGCAGGGCGAGGAAATCGGCAGCCACCTTCGACGCGGCATAGGGGCTGGTGGGTCGCAGTTCAGACAGCTCGGTGAGCGGGAGTTCGTCGGGCGTGACCTTGCCGTACACGTCGGCACTGCCGATCGCGACGACTCGCGACGCTCCGGCGAGCCGCGCCGCAGTGAGCACGTTGAGCGTTCCTTCGGCGTTCGTGCGGAAAGTCGCGGCCGGGTGATCCCACGAGCCGCCGACGTCGCTGTCGCCGGCGAGGTGGTACACGACATCGGGCCTGGTCTCGTCGAAGAATTGACGCAATTGGTCGAGGTCGGTGATATCGAGACCGGTGCTGTGGTCGGTCCCGACGACGTCGTCACCGGCCTCGTTCAGGTGTGCAATCAGCTTGGGGCCGACGAATCCTGTCGACCCCGTAACGAGCGCTCTCATGGCCTCGAAGCAGCGAACGATCGGCGGGCGCTGTGCATCGGGGAGGCAGTGTAGGCGCACGGGGAGCGCGTCAGTGAGTGAACTACGATGCGTTGCCGACCGTCGCCGAGTTGGTCGCGAAGATCCCCATGCCTCGCCCTCGCCGCCCATCCGACCCTGACGAGCACGACGCAACCGAAGCGGCGTCACCCGGACATCTTCCGGCTGTCGATGCCCCCGTCGAGGATGAGTGGAATCCAGACGCGATCCCGCTGATCCCCGGGTACGACCTCACCGAGGCCGTACCTGTCCTGGTCGGTGCAGGCGTTCCCGCTGTGGTCGCGGTCGTCGTGACGCGTGACCCCGGACCGTGGCTCGAGACGACGATGGCGTCGCTCGACGCCCAGGAATACGCCAACCTGTCGACGGTCGTGATCGACGCCGCCTCGCGTGTGTCGCCGACCCAACGCGTCGCCGACTCGTTTCCGTCGGCCTTCGTGAAGCGCATCGAGGACGAGACGTTCGCGGCGGCCGCCAACGCAGCGCTCGGCACGATCGAGAACGCGATCTTCTACCTCTTCTGCCACGACGACGCCGAGCTGCAGCCCGGCGCGGTGCAGGCCCTCGTCGAGGAAGCGTTCCGCTCGAACGCCGGCATCGTAGGCGCCAAGCTCGTCGACTGGGACGACCCCGAACATCTCCGCGACATCGGTTCGTCGGTCGACAAGTTCGGGTTCGCCTGGCCGGTCGCCGAGCCCGACGAGCTCGACCAGGCGCAGCACGACGCGGTCCGCGAGGTCTTCGTCACGTCGACCGCCGCGATGCTCGTGAGATGCGACCTCTTCGCCGACCTCGGTGGGTTCGCGACCGACATCGACGGGTCGGGCGAAGACCTCGATCTCTGCTGGCGCGCCCGCATCGCCGGTGCGCGGGTCGTGATCATGCCCGCGGCGGTCGTCCGGCACCGCGAACAGGCCGAACTCGGCGATCGCGGGGTGCCGTCGCGCCGCCTCGTGCTGCGCCACCAGGCCCGGATCGTGCTGGCGAACTACACGCCGTTGCACCTGGTGCGGATTCTTCCGCAGGCAATCTTGTTCTCGCTGCTCGACATGATCGTGTCGGTGCTGCGCGGACGATTCCGCGACGCCGCCGACGTGGCCGCGGCGCTCGGCTGGAACATCTGGCACCTGCCGACCACTCTGCGCATCCGCGGTCGCGTCAAGCAGTCGCGACGCACGCCGGACCACGAGATCCGTCGACTCCAGGTCAGGGGCAGCGCGCGGTTCTCGGGCTTCGTACGGCGAGCGCGAGCGGCGAGCGATCGTCGCCTCCCGGCCGCATGGCTCGCGGCGCGTGAACTGCCGTCGTCGATGTCGGAGGGCGCGGGCGTCTGGGGATTCGGCACAGCGGTCGTCGTCGGGCTGGTCGTGATCGTCGGGTCGCGCTCCCTGGTCGGCTCGGGCATTCCGGTGCTCCGCGAATTCGGCATGTTCGGATCAGCCAGTTCGATGGTCCGCGAGTGGTGGTCGGGTTGGCGCTCGGCGGGACTGGGCTCGGCATCTGGTGCGCCGACGCTCCTCGGCGTCGCCGGCGTCGTGAGTTGGATCGCGGTCGGCTCGACGGGATTGATCCGCACGCTGATGATCGTCGGCCCGCTGCCGATCGGCGCCTGGGGGATGTGGCGATTGATGCGCCACGTCGCGCGGCCGTCGTCGCGCGCCATCGCCGTGATCGTCTACATCGCCAATCCGTTGCCCTACAACGCCCTTGCGGAGGGTCGCTGGCAGGCGTTGGCGATCTATGCCGCGATGCCACTGATCGTGAGCCGCATCGCGCGGGCCGGCGCCTGGGCGCCGTTCGATTCCGCCGCGCTCGCGCCCGGGAGCTCGCAACGCCAGATCGTCGACATGGGCATCACGCTCGGCATCGCCGCGATCGTGGCGCCCTCGGTGATCATGGTTGCCCTCGTCACCGCACTTGTCGTGTGTGCAGCGATGAGCATCGGCGACCGCCGGGGTCGTCCGGGGCATGCGTTCGGCATCACGTTCGGCGGGGCGGTCGTCGCGGGTCTGCTGCACCTTCCATGGATGCTCGACGTCATCCGCTCGTCGTCGCGTTGGATCGTGATGACCGGATCGACCGACACGACCGTTGCGCGCAGCCCGCTGTCGTCCGCGCTCCGGTTCGCGAGTCACGCTCATGGCGGGACGATCACCCTGTTCGTCGTCGCTGCGGCCGCGGCGGTGCTGGTCCTGGCCCGAGACTGGCGGCTGCGATGGGCGGTCGTCGGGGCGGCGCTTGCCGTCACCTCGTTCGGCGCGATCGTGCTCGTCGGGCGGTTCTCGCCGGGTGACTACGCGCCGCCGACGG
>JAYTFP010000174.1:0-18500 GCA_043734285.1 Acidimicrobiaceae bacterium | reverse complement strand
CTCGCCGCGATCTGTGCTCGCATGGCAGGCGCCGCGTCGCTGCCGGCACCGTCGGTTGCCTGGTTGGCGGCGGCGAGTGCGATTCTCGGTCCGGCGGTGGCGCTGCGTTGCCAGCGTGACGCCGCTGCTGCCGATCGTGAGATCATGTCCGCCGCGCTGCTGGCCCCGCTGCGGCAGATCGCGGGCAACGATGTGCGGGTCCTTCCGGTCAGTCGACCCATCGCGTTGAGCGTCGCGTCCGCCGCCGGGCTGATCGTCATCTCCGAGGGGCTGGTGGCGACACTCAGCTCGCTGGAACTCGCGGCGGTGATTCGCCACGAGCGGGCCCATCACGTGCTGCGCCACCACCGGTATCTGCGGATCGCTGCGGTGGTCGAGTCGACACTTGGCGTGTTCCCCGGCGCTCGCCGATCAACGGTGGTGCTTCGTACTGCGGTCGAACGAGCTGCTGACGAGCACGCGGCCGCAGGACATGACGATGGGCGTCGCCAGATCCGTTCGGCGTTGCTCTCGGTCGTGTTCGCCAACGCACCGGTCTCGGTTGCGGCGTTCTCGTCAGCACAGACCGTTCTCGAGCGTGTCAAGGGGCTCGAAGGCCCGGCCCCCGACCACAATCGGCGGTGGATGACCAGCATGCCGATCCTGGGAGCCAGCGGTATCGGTGGCATCGCCGGAGCCACCGCAGTGGTCCATCTCGGCATTGCCGTCACGATGTTCTTTTCCTGCCCGCTCACCCGGTAACGACCACGGCGGGCGACTCGACAGCTGAGCCCGATGATGCTTAACTACGATGAAATATCGTAGAGAGGCGGGTCGCGGTCGGTGAGTCTGTGGGCGGCGTTCATCACAGGCATCGTTGCCGGGGGCGTGTCGTGCGCGGCGGTGCAGGGCGGGCTTCTCGCTGCCATGTCCGCCCGCCGGGTGCAGACCGCAGGAGCGGCGGGTTCCACGGCGATGATGCGTCCGCCGGTGACGACCTATCGCACGGGCAAGGGCACGACGGTCACCAAGCACAAGGGCCCGACGAGACCGGCTGTCCGCGTCGAGACGATTCAGCCCAAGGACGACACGCCGTGGTGGCGGAACGACCTCGCGCCGGTGTCGTGGTTCCTCGCCGGAAAGTTCGTGTCCCACACTCTGCTCGGAGCACTGCTCGGCTGGGTCGGCACCGCGATGCAACTCGGAAGCGACGTCCGCGGCTACCTCCAAGTCGCGACGGCGCTGCTGCTCGTCCTGTTCGCCCTCGACCTTCTCGGTGTGGGGATTCTCCGTCGCGTCATGCCAAGCACTCCCGTGTGGGTCGCGCGGTTCGTGCGGCGAGCCGGCCGATGGGAATCGGCAATGGCACCCGGCAGCCTTGGCGTCCTGGTCTTCCTCATCCCGTGCGGTGTGACGTTGAGCATGGAGTTCCAGGCGATCGCGTCGGGGTCACCTGTGCGTGGTGCCGCGATCATGGCGACTTTCGTCGGAGGCACCGTCCCATTGTTTGTCGCAGTCGGCGTTGTCGCCCGCCGCGCCGGACGATCAACCACGCATTTCCGGCAACGACTGATCGGCTGGGCCATCGTCGCGGCCGCGGTCGTCTCGTTGAACTCGGGCCTGTTGTTGCTCGGGTCGCCGGTCACACCGATCGGGTTGTGGCACGGCTTCGTCGGCGTGACGAAACCGGCCGCCGCGAGCGTCGGTCCGGACGGCGTGCAACGCATCACCGTCAACGCGGGCGGCGGCGGCTACGACCCGAGTTCGATCCAACTCAAGTCGGGCATGCCAGCGAAGATCGCGTTCCACTCCGCGGGGCCCGGATGTACGAACGTCACGATCTTCCCGGGGCTCGACAAGCAGTTCTACCTCGACACCGCCAGCGACAAGGAGCTGAACGTCGATACGTCGAGCCCGAAGACCATCGAGTGGGTGTGCGGCATGGGGATGTACTCGGGATCAGTGGAGGTCTTGAAGTGAAGGATTCGAACGAGTTGGTCGCGCAGTTCGAGGTGTCGGGGATGCACTGCGCGAGCTGCGGCATATTGATCGACGACGCCGTTGAGGATCTCCAGGGCGTGACCTCGAGCAGAACCGACGTTCGCCGTGGCCGCACGACGGTGCGCGCGACCGACGGCATCGATTCGCGGTCGGTCATCGACGCGATCCGCGGTGCCGGCTACCAAGCCATCGCTGTCGACACCGCTGACACGGGTGCGAGCCGATCCAGGTGGCGGAACCGCAAGTGAGTTCGAGCGTCTTTCTCGGTGGGTCGATGCTGGCCGCGGTCGTCGCCGGCGTGGTCTCGCTGCTCGCGCCGTGTTGCGTGTCGGTCATGTTGCCGTCCTATCTCGCGGCATCCGCGCACAATCGCGGTCTTCGCGCCGCGATGGCCCTCATCTTCGGCGCCGGCGTCGCGACCATCATTCTGCCGATCGCGATGGGCGCGTCGTTGGCTCGCCGTGTCCTCGTCGGTGGCCACACCTGGATATATCTGGTCGGCGGAGTACTCCTCATCGCGATGGGGGTCTTCACTCTGGCCGGCGGCTCACTGCGGCTCCCCGCTCCTACTGGTCGACCCGCACGGGGTGGGCCGTGGGCCACCTATGTCCTCGGTGTGTTCTCCGCGGTCGCGACGTCGTGTTGCGCCCCGGTGCTCGCCGGTGTCATCGCGTTGTCGAGCGCCACCGGTTCGTTCGTCGCGGCGCTCGGACTCGGGCTCGGCTACGTCATCGGGATGGTCGCCCCGCTCGCGGTCATGGCCGCGTTCTCAGAACGGGTTGGGTCGACCCGACTGCTCGGGCTCGGCCGCCGGACGGTCTCGATGCGCATCGGCCGGCGGGTCCAAACACTGTCGATCGCCCACCTCGCGAGTGGGCTGCTGCTCATTGCGATGGGTGTCTGGTCGATCGCCTCGTCGGGGCGCAACGGCATGCGAGCCGGGTCGGGTTGGCAAGCAGCCCTGTCGCTGTGGGCCAGCGGCGTCGGCCATCGCGTCGTCACGACACTCGCATGGATCCCCGGCTGGGTGTGGGCGGCGCTGCTGCTCGGCCTCGCCGCGTGGACCGTCAAACACGCCATTGACCAACTCAGCCGCCCCGACGCTCCGATCGACGTTGCGGAAACCACGATCGAGGAGGATCGCGTTGACATCACGAACTGAAACCCCCCAGGCGGAACATCGCCCGAGAATCGGCCTCTGGATCACCGCCGCCGGGCTTCTCGCCGTCGGCGTGCTCGCCATCGTGTTCTTCACGAATCGAGGTGCCGGCAGTTCGTCGACCGGCACCGGCTCGGGCAAGTTTCGTTTCGCCGTCGGAACCCCGGGCCCCGGCGCGCAAGCGCCCGAGATCCGCTTGACCGCGAACGACGGTTCCATGTTCGACCTTGCAGCGAAGCGCGGCGGAAACGTGCTGCTCTACTTCCAAGAGGGCGTTGGCTGTCAGCCGTGTTGGGATCAGATGACCGACATCGAGAAGCACCGCGGCGACTTCCAAACCCTCGGGATCAACGAGGTCGTCTCGATCACCTCCAGCCCCGCTGATCAGGTGAAAGAGAAGGCATCGCAGGAGCACATCAAGATCCCCGTGCTGTCCGACCCCGACCTCGTCGTGTCTCGCCGGTACCAGGCGAACAACTTCGGGATGATGGGCGACCAGATGGACGGGCACAGCTTCGTTCTGGTCGGACCCGACGGCACGATCCGCTGGCGTGCCGACTACGGCGGGGAGCCCGACTACACGATGTACGTCCCGTCCGCGTCCCTGCTGGCCGACATCCGGGCGGGGCTCGCCGGATCGAAAGGAGGGGCATGACTCGACTCGCACTCCTGACCCAAAGTGACTGCCACGCGTGCGACACATTGAAGGACATCGTCGCTGACCTTGCCGACGAATTCGTCTTCGACGTGGACCTGGTTGACCTCGCCATGCCGGACGGCGAGCAGCTCGCTGTGCGACACGGTGTCGCCTGGGCGCCCGGACTGCTCATCGACGACACGCTCGTCACCTACGGGCGTCCCTCGGCACGGCGAATCCGCAAAGAACTCGAGCGACGCGGCGCGCTCCGCCACAACCCAGCACCTCTCACCCACCGAAACCGACCGGTCCTGCCGGCCACGAAAGGAACCCCATGAATTGCATGAAACCAAGATTCCTGGTCCCGCTCGGGATCGTCGCATTGGGCATGGTGCTGTTCGCGCCCGGCATCGGCAAGACGCTCGGACCGTTGCTTCTCGTCGCCGCGTGCCCGCTGTCGATGCTGTTCATGATGCGAGGAATGCACAAGAACGGCGGACAGAACGCCTGCGCGGCCGACAACGACGAGATCGCCCGTCTCCGCGAAGAGGTCGCGGCGCTACGCCAACAAACCGTCGCTGGACCGACGAGCGGCGTCGACACGAGGAGCGACCGATGATCGCCGTCGTGAGCAGTTTCAGCCCGTTGCTGGGCTGCGGCCTGATGGCCGTCGTCATGGTCATCGGGATGGCCGTCATGAGTCGGGGCACGAAACCGGACCAGACGTCGAACAGCTCGGAGGTCGCGGCGCTGCGAAAAGAACTCGACGAACTTCGGTCGTCGGGCATCGCACCCACTCCAACCGACGATCAGCACACCCACCACGACGTCACACCGAGCTGACATCGCGTCGCCTCGACCTCACTGATCCCACCGCGACCTGAATGAGCCGTCTTCTCCTGCCTTTTGTCGCGCTGGCGGCCGGGTTCGTCTCGTTCGCGTCGCCGTGTTGCCTGCCGCTCGTGCCGGGCTACCTCGCGTACGTCAGCGGGGTTCCCGGCTCGACCAACTCGGAGCCGGGCCGGAGGCGGGCGACCGTCGCGGCGCTCGGGTTCGTCGCCGGGTTCACACTGGTGTTCACGATCCTCGGCGTCACCGCAGGCACGTTCGGCCAACTCCTGCTCGAACACCGCGCCGCAGTCGATCGCACAGCCGGGATCATCATCATCGTGATGGCACTGTCGACGCTCGGAGTGCTGCGCATCCCCGCATTCAACCGTGAACGGCGTTTCAGTCTCGCCAAGGTCCCCCAAGGCCCCCGGTGGTCAGTCCCGCTCGGCATGGCATTCGCCGCCGGTTGGACGCCGTGCATCGGGCCCGTGCTTGCCGGCATCCTCGCCACCGCGGCCAGCAGCCACACCGCTGCGTCGGGCGCGGCGCTCCTGACGTTCTACGGACTCGGCCTCGGCATCCCGTTCATCGCGCTCGCCTTCGGATTCGACCGGGCGCACCGCTCGTTCGGATGGCTGCGCCGCCATGTGCGCGCCGTCGAACGATTCGGCGGGACGCTCCTGCTGATCACCGGGACGCTCTACCTCACCGGCGTGTGGACCGAACTGTTCCGGCCGTTGCAACGCTGGTTCGCAGCACGCGGGTGGCCGGCGCTGTGACCACCGAACCAAAACCGGAAACCGACGCACCGTCCACCGACGATCCGACCACCGAGTCAGAAGTCGAACCGGCGCGACGAACGCGACGGTCGCGACGCCGCACCCCGTGGGTCGCACTTGCGATGGGTCTCGTCGTCGTCTTCCTCATCGCCGTGCTCGGCAAGGCCCCATTGGTTGATGAGAAGGCGACCGTGGACTCACCCCTGATCGGACACGCTGTTCCGCGGCTCGCGGGCACTGACACCGACGGGCGGCCGCTCGACATCCGCGCGGATCGGGGCCGCTGGGTCGTCGTCAACTTCTTCGCCACCTGGTGCGTGCCATGCCGCGAGGAGCATCCGGAGTTCCTAAAGTTCTGGGCCGAGCACCAGGCGGTCGGCGACGTGGATCTCATCCAACTCATCTACGGCGACTCACTCGACGCGGTCGCCAAGTTCCGAACCGAACAAGGCGGAACTTGGCCGATCGTTGACGACCGGG
The DNA here is from genome assembly GCA_043734285.1 of Acidimicrobiaceae bacterium. Taxonomy (GTDB): domain Bacteria; phylum Actinomycetota; class Acidimicrobiia; order Acidimicrobiales; family Microtrichaceae; genus JAYTFP01. Next base: position 12,634 of record JAYTFP010000174.1, on the reverse strand, counting down.
GCGGCACCATGTCGATCGACTTCGGTGTGTCCGGCATCCCCGAGACGTTCGTCATCCGACCCGACGGCACCGTCGCGAAACAGATCATCGGCAAGATCACCGCCGCCCAACTCGACAAGCTGATCGCCCAGCCCGATTCTCGACACGCATGACCCGAACCCGGCGGCTCATCCTCCGAGCCGCGCTCGTCGGAATCGGGATCGTTCTGTTGGGTCTCGCGGTCGGGGTGACGCCCGCATCAGCACATGACTTCCTGATCCGCACCAGCCCCCAGGCCGGCGACAACCTTCGGGTGTCACCCGTCGAGATCGTGCTCGACTTCTCCGGCACCATCCAGCAGGAACATCTTCGGATCCGTCGCAGCAACGGCAGCGAACTGCAACCGATCTCGGTCGGCGTCGACGACACCAACGCGCGTCTTCGCGCCGCGGTCCCAACGCTCGCGAACGGCGCCTACCGGATCGAATGGGCCGTCACCGCAACCGACGGCCACGACAGCGAAGGCGAGTTCGTGTTCGGCGTCAACGCCAAAGTCGGCCCTGGCGCAACGGTGACCAGCTCCGCCGACAGCACGATCGGATGGCTCGACGCCATCGTGCAACTCGCGCTCGTCGCCGGGCTCGCGCTCGCGTTGGGAGGACTGCTCAGCGAACAACTCTTCTGGTCGGCCACCGACGGGTCCGACCGCATCGCTGCGCCCGCGGCGATCGGGCTCGGCGCGGGTTTCTGCGGAGCGGTCGCCGGTGTCGCCATCGCCATCAGGCGAGCCGGCACCTCCAGTGACGGTTGGGCTCGGTTCGTCGTCACACACCAGCAACCGCGTTTGCTTGCACTCGTCGCGGTCTTGACCGCGGTCGCGCTCCCGCTTCGGCGGGTCCGAGGGCTTCGATGGGTGGTGATCGCGTTGAGCGCCGCGGCGGTCGTTGCTGTCGTCGCAGCCGGCCATGCGTCCACCTCCGTGAGTCGCTGGGTCACCCCGACAACTCAGGTGCATGTGGTGGTGGCGGCCGCGTGGGTCGGGGCCGTCGCCCACCTCGGCCTGGCGGCGCGTGAGCGCGCGGCGTCGAACGGTTCGCTCGAGAAACCGGCCGCGGCCTATTCGCGCTGGGCGATCATCGCGGCACCCGTGGCGATCGGGCTCGGGTCGCTCGCCGCCGTGTTGCGCTTCGACTCCCCCGCCCAGCTCGTCACCACCCTGTACGGGCGGATTCTTCTCGCGAAGATCGCGATGGTCGCATTCGGCATCTGGGTTGCCTGGTCGGCTCGACGACGGGGAATCCCCGCGGACGAGCAACGCATCTCGCGCCTCGCGCAACTGGTTCGCCGAGAGACCATCTGCCTCGCGGCAGTTCTGGTTCTGAGCGCAACGCTGGCCGCAACGACCGCGCCGTCACCCCACGGCGGCATCGTTCTCGGGCCCGTGCCACTCGCCGGTCCGGTCGTCAGCGACGCGGCGCTCGTCGGCAATCACCTCGTGCTCGCCGAAGCCGCGACCGATCGTCTGCTGATCAGGGTCACCCCGCCCGGTGGAGCACCCACCACCGACATGTCAGTCACCCTGGACGTGGTCGGACCCGACCGTCAGCAGATCGAGGTCTACCCGCACGATTGCGGAGCGGGATGTCTCGATCTCGCGCACCAATGGAAACCCGGCATCACCACCGTCGTGGTCACCGTGAAGAATCCGCACTACGACGGAGGCGTCGAATCACTCCACGTCGCGTGGCCGCCCGGAGCCGTCGCCGACGACCTGCTCACCAGAGTCGTCGACAGAATGCGCCACATCACCGTTGTCGGGGTCACCGAGACCGTCACGAGCGGCCCGGCCGCGACCTCGGGCCCGTACCGCCTGACCGAAAGCGGCAACCAGATCATCGACAGTCAGCCGTATGCGCGCGGTGCCGACAACGTGCGACGATCCGCAGATGAGAACGGGCTGCAAGTCGTGACGTTCACAGTGAATGGTGCCGGCACCTGGCACCGCCTCTGGATCGACGGACAGGACCGAATTCGCGCCGAGGTGCTCATCGACGCAGGACACCAGATCCGACACGACTTCGACTACCCCGCGGCGGGGCGATGACGTCGCGGACGAAAGGCCGTGCGCGTTCGCTCCACCGTCGCATGTGGTTCGACGTCGGCGACACCGATGGCATGCGCTGGCTCACGCTCACGAGCGTCATCGGGCTGCTGGTCGTTCTGCTCGTCGCGTGGAACGGCGGCCTCGGATTCGATGTTCCGATGCCGTTCTACAAGTGGGGGTTGGTGGGTCCCACCTGTGGCCTGACCCGCGGCGTGCTCGCGCTGGTCCGCGGCGACATTGCCTTGGCCTGGCGATACAACCCCGCAACCTTCCTCGTCGCAGGGTTCGTCATCGCGGGAACGGTCCGGGTCGGCGTGGGAGTCGCCACGCGACGCTGGCTGAACGCTCACGCCCAACGCCCGACCGCGGCCATGTGGGTCGTCTTCGCTGTGGTGGTGCTCGCCTGGTGGGCGTACCAACTCGCCAACGCCGACTTCATCATCCACAGTCATCTGTGAGCACGCCTCAGGATCTGCCGAACCGGTGGAGGCGCAGGCTGTTCGAGACGACGGAAACACTCGAGAACGCCATCGCAGCACCGGCGAGGATCGGGTTCAGCCACCCAAGCGCGGCGACAGGGGTCAGCACGATGTTGTACCCGAACGCCCATCCCAAGTTCTGCAGGATCGTTCGGAAGGTTCGTCGGGACAATCGGATCGCCGTGGCCACCCCGTCGAGATTGCCAGACAGCAGCGTGATGTCGGATGACTCGATGGCGACGTCGGTGCCCGTCCCGATCGCGATGCCCAGATCTGCTTGCACGAGCGCCGGGGCATCGTTCACACCGTCGCCGACCATCGCAACGACGTTGCCTTCGACCTGCATGGCACGAACCTCGTTGACCTTGTCCTCAGGAAGTACTTCGGAGATGACCCGGCTGATGCCGACCTGCGCCGCGATCGCTTCAGCGGTGCGCGCGTTGTCTCCGCTGATCATGACGGTGTCGATACCCATCGATTTGAGGTCGCGCACGGCCGCGATCGCGTCGTCCTTCAGCGTGTCAGCCACGGCGATCACCCCTCGGACATGGCCGTCCCAGCCGACGAAGAAGACGGTCTTGCCGCCGAGTTCGAGGCGATCGGCCACGAGGTCGAGATCGGTGCAGCCGATCAGGCCGTTCTCGGCCATCATCGTGCGGCGCCCCACGACCACCGCAACGTCGTCGATGACACCGCGCACACCGCGGCCGGCGTGTGACATGAACTGACTGGCGTCGGGAATCGCGACCATGCGGATCGCGGCGCCATCGACCACGGCGCGACCGACCGGATGTTCCGACTTCGCTTCAACGGCCGCGGCGCGTCCCAGCACCTCGTCCTCGTCCTGCCCGTCGACCGCGACGACATCGGTGAGCAGCATTCGGCCGGTGGTGAGTGTGCCGGTCTTGTCGAACACGATGACGTCGATCCGCTTCGTGCGTTCCAAAACCTCGCCGCCCTTGATGAGCACTCCGAGCGCGGCACCCCGACCGGTTCCGACCATGATCGCGGTCGGAGTCGCGAGCCCCAGCGCGCACGGGCAGGCGATGATGAGCACCGCGACCGCTGCGACGAGCCCGCCCGAGGCGTTTCCTGCGATCGTCCATCCGACCAGCGTTCCTGCGGCGATGAGCAGCACGACCGGTACGAAGACACCGGAGATGCGATCCGCGAGACGTTGGACTGGGGCCTTGGTTCCCTGCGCCTCGGAGATGAGGCGGACGATCTGAGCAAGGGCGGTATCAGCGCCGATGGCCGCCGCTCGAATCAGTAGCGCGCCGCTGGCGTTGATCGTCGCGCCCGAGACGTTGTCGCCGGTCTGCTTGTCGACAGGTACCGACTCGCCGGTGAGCATCGATTCGTCCACCGCGGAAAACCCATCGATGACCTTACCGTCAACGGGGATCTTCTCGCCCGGTCTGATCGCGACGACATCGCCGACCTTGACCGCCTCCACGGGAACCATGCGCTCCACTCCGTCCACCAGGAGTCGGGCCTCTTTCGCGCCCAGCTCGAGGAGGGAACGGATCGCGCTCGACGCCCGGCCTTTCGCTCGGGCCTCGAAGTATCGGCCCAACAACAGGAACGCGATGATCATCGCCGCGCTGTCGAAATAGTGGTCCGAATGCGCACCGCCGAATGTCACCTGATACGCGGAGAACACGAATGCGGAGAGCGTACCGATCGAGATGAGCGTGTCCATGTTCGCCTGGCGAACCCGAGCTCGGCTGGCGGCCTCGCGCGAGAACGGCCAACCCGCCCAGAATTGGACCGGGACGGCCAACGCGAACGCGGCCCACCGCGCCCATTGGTCGGTCATGAAGAAGAGCGACAGGAACAGCACCGTGAGCCCGAGAGGCCACGCGACGACAACTCTGCGCAGCCACAGCGCTTGCACGGCCGCCTCGTCGTCCGCGCCGTCGTCGTCGTCGGACGGGACGGACATCGCGTATCCGATCGCGGCGATCGACGCGATGAGATCCTCCGGTCCCACCTCGGCGGGATCAAACGTCACGGTTGCCCGCTCCATCGCGAAGTTGACTGTCGCCTCTGCGACGCCTGCTTGAGCGACGAGGGTCTTTTCGACCCGCGCCGCGCACGAGCCGCAGGTCATCCCCGCGACAGCGAAGTCAAATCGCTCGTCGTCGACGTGCCCCGGCGACTGGGTGGACACCATCACTGCTCGCCTACCGGTAGCGCCAACTCTGGGCCCGGCGCCGTGACGGTGCGATCGAAGCGGAGCGCCTCCATCAACTCGTCGACGATCTCGTCGGTGCGCCCTGCGACCATCGCCGCCGCCACGCAGGTCTCGAGATGGTTCTGCAACACGATTCGGCTGGCTCGCTCCAACGACCCCTGGACTGCGGACAGTTGCTTCATGACGTCGGGGCAGTATGTGTCTTGCTCCACCATCCTGATCACCGCGTCGAGGTGACCTCGTGCGGTCTTCAGACGGTTGAGAACTGCGCGTTCGTGTGCGTCTTTCATACTGTCACCCTAGCCCACCTGGGGTGGGGTAAGTGGCCCGAGGCAACGATCGATTCCCGTGTCCCGCCCGAGCTATCATCTGAACATGTCTTCAGATGTTGTTGTGACCGGCTCCGCTGGAACTGTCATCGAAAAGAATGACGACGACTGCCAGATCCGAATCGTCGATCCTGACCGCGTGACCGCTGTGTCCGCGGCGCTGCCGGATCACGACACCACGGTCGATCTGGCCGACGTGTTCGGATTGTTGGCTGACGCCAACCGTCTGCGGCTGTTGTTCGCCCTCCTCGAGGGCGGCGAACTGTGCGTGTGTGACCTCGCCGCGTCCGCGGAGATGGGCGAGTCGGCCACTTCCCACGCGCTGCGCCTGTTGCGTACTGCCCGGGTGGTGAAGGCCCGCCGTTCGGGACGCATGGCGTACTACTCGCTGACCGACGGTCACGTCCGACTGCTGCTGGACGTCGCGCTGGAACACCTCCGCCACGGTGACCAATGAGCCTCCAACGCGCGCAACGTCTCAAGATCGCGTTGGGCTTGAACCTTGTCATCGTCGTCGCGCAACTCGCGGCGGGCATCGTCGCCCACTCGTTGGGCCTGGTGTCAGACGCGGGCCACAACCTCACCGACGTCTTCGCCGTCGGACTGTCGCTCGTCGCGGTGAACTGGGCAACGCGGGCACCGACAGCGCGACGCTCCTACGGGTATCACCGCGGCACGATCCTCGCGGCGCTCGCCAACGCGGCGAGCATCCTGGCGGTCACGATCATCATCACCTACGAAGCGATCGATCGACTCGCGCATCCTGTTGCGGTGCATGGTGGGATCGTCGTCGTCGTGGCGCTCGGCGCGACACTCGCGAACGGTCTCGCGGCGCTTGTCCTGCGAGAAGGCCACGCCGGCCACGACCACACCGGCGGTGAACCGACCAGTGATCTCAACATGCGCTCCGCGCTGTTGCACATGGCCGGCGACGCCGTGGCGTCACTCGGCGTCGCCGCAGCCGGGCTCGTCATCCTGATCACCGGTCGCTTCTACTGGCTCGACCCGGTCGTTTCGCTCGGCATCGGGCTGCTCATCGCGGTCGAGGCCTACAAGCTGTTCCGCCAAGCCGTCGACGTACTCCTCGAATCCACACCCTCCGACATCGACCTCGTCAAACTCGCCGACGCCATTCGCGAGGTTCCCGGCGTCGACGGTGTCCACGATCTGCACGTGTGGAGCTTGTCGAGCGAGATGCGCGCCCTGTCCGCGCATCTCCTCATCGCGGGCGAGCCCAGCCTCGTCGAGGCGCAACGCATCGGCGACCAGGCCAAAGTCGTCGTCGGCGCTCGTTTCGCGATCGCGCACGCCACCCTCGAACTCGAGTGCGAAGCGTGCCAAGACGACCTCGACGACCCGTGCGTGGTCGACGCACCGACCACACAGGCACATGGCCACGACCACTGACCATCACCCGGCCTGGCAGCAAGCGGCCGGCCGGGCCCGGACCCTCGCATGGATCTCACTCGGGTGGATGACCGCCGAGGGAGTCCTCGGCCTGACCGCCGGGATCGACGCCCACTCGATCGCGCTCATCGCGTGGGCGCTCGGCAGCGTCATCGAAGGACTCGCGAGCGTCATCGTGATCTGGCGATTCACTGGTAGCCGCACGCTGTCCGAGACCTCCGAGCGAACCGCCCAACGCGCGGTCGCCGTGTCGTTCTGGCTGCTCGCGCCGTACATCGCCATCGAAGCCATCCGCGACCTCGCCGCCCACCAGCGACCCGGCATCTCGACCCTCGGCATCGCGGTGACCGCCGCGAGCATCGTGATCATGCCAGGCCTCGGCGTCGCCAAACACCAACTCGGGAAACGACTTCACTCCGAAGCCACGGCCGCCGAAGGCACCCAGAATTTCATGTGTGCCGCGCAAGGCGCCGCAGTACTCGCAGTGCTCGGCGCCAACCGACTCTGGGCGGCATGGTGGCTCGACGCACCCATCGCGATCGCCCTCGCACTCTGGGCCATCCGCGAAGGCCGCGAGGCATGGCAAGGCGAAGACTGCTGCTGAACCGATCATCCTGAACGCGGCTGTTCGGAAGGACTTGGTCAGGGTCTTACGGCGCGCCCTTCGAATGTGTAGCCGAACGGCTTTGGCTCACCCTCGATGTAGTAGCTGTCCAGTGCCTCGATGACGAAGCCCGCTCGCTCGATGGCTTCTGGGATTTGCCGGGTGATGTGGCAGCCGCCGGCGAGTCGCTTGTTCAGGGGTTCCAGCCGGGTCTGCCATCGGGCGACCGCAGCGTCGGGCGCGTGACCGTGCTCGACGAAATGAAACGACCCTTGCGGCTTGAGCACTCGAAATAACTCGGCCAGTGCCGCACCCATGTCCGGGATCGTGCAAAGGGTCCACGTCGACAGGACCGCATCCACGCTGTCAGAGGGCAGCTCGACTCGTTCCCCGTTGAGTCCGGCGGGCCGCACAGGAGTTGACGCCAGGGCAAGTCTCGGTTCGGCGAGGTGCATGCAAACGGTCGACGGCTCGATTGCCAGCACCTTCGTCACGGTCGTCGGGTAGTAGTGCGCGTTGAGGCCTGTTCCGAATCCGATTTCGAGCACATCGCCTTCGAGCCCGGAGCAGACTCGCTCGCGCACTGCTCGATTCGGCTTTCGATTCATGACTCGGTCTTGAGCCCGAGGGAGAATTTGGTCCCGGTAGAGTCCCACGGCAACCTCCGAATCGGCCGCGGCCAGCTTCGTTCACCCGCCTGCGGATGGCAATGCTGAGCGATCGGATGCCGCGGCGCACCCGCTGGTCTCGTGGACGCCTCGAGAGGAGCGGCGGCGAATCGCGCTTGAAGAAGAACGGGCTTGTCGATCCGCTACCCGATGGAACAGCTGAGGGCCCGCGTCGACGTGACCGCGGCAGGTTCGCCCAGTTGACCGCTGAAGGTCAACAGACGGCACCTCGCCGTGCAAGGTTGAGGTGGGCGCGCGGTGCGTTCTCGCGACCGGTCCCGGGTGCCATCGCCGCTCCGCGCGATGCCTGATCCCGCGGAGCCCGCTACTCCGCGTCGCGCGACACCTGGATGAGTCCGCCCGACCGCCTGAAGCCGGATACATCGGCGGTCTCGCACATCGCGCGCGGTCTCGACCTGAGCTGAATGACCGGCGGTGCGCATGGTACGAGAGTTCCGCCTACACTTGCCGTCAGCCTCGGAGTGCCGGTACGACGTGCCGGGCCACCAGTTCGCACTCTTCGCGGTGCGGGTACCCAGAGAGGATAAACGAGCTGATGCCGAGCGCTTCGTACTCGCGGAGCTTTGCGATGACCTGGTCGGGGTCGCCCACGATGGCGGCGCCGCAACCGCTCCGAGCACGGCCGATGCCGGTCCAGAGGTTGGCCTCGACGAAACCGTCGGCGTCGGCCCGGTCACGCAGATCGGCCTGCTGCGCGACCCCGACCGACGACGCGTCGAGTGATCTCTGCCGGATGGCTTCGCCGGTCTCCGGTTCAAGCCGGGACACCAACTCGAACGCTGCGGCACGCGCCTCGGACTCCGTTTCGCGCACGACCACGTGCACGCGGTACCCGAAGCGAAGCGCTCGGCCGTGCAGGTTCGCACGCGACGTCATGTCGTCGATCGTCGCGCTCAGCCCGCTGATCGTGTCGGGCCACATGAGGAACACGTCGGCGTGCTCGGCCGCGGTCTCGCGAGCCGGCTCGGACATCCCTCCGAAATAGAATGGTGGCGCTTCGCCGGCCCGCGCAGCAGCGGCGTCGCGGGCGACTCGGGGCGGCTCAAGCACGAGGTCGTAGTGCTCGCCGTGGTGGTCGAGCGACTCGCCGCGGAGCATCGTGCGCAGGATGGACATGACTTCGCGGCTCCGCGCATAGCGCGGTTCGCTCGCGATCGGGGCCCCGGGCAGGTCTGAAGAAATGATGTTGATGGTCAGCCGCCCTCCGAGCATCCGGTCGAGGGTGGCGAGCTGGCGCGCCAATTGCGGTGGCCAGAGCTCACCGCACCGAACGGCGACCAGCATCCGGATGCGCTCCGTCATCGGGGCGACGCCTCCGGCGAACGCGACGGGATCGATACCGAGGTCGTAACCGGATGGCAGCAGGACGTTGTCGAACCCGGAGCGCTCCGCGGTCGTGACGATGTTGGCACAGTGCACAAAAGACGATCGCAGCGTCGGATCGGTGACCCCGAGCCATCGGTAGTCGTCGTCACACAGGGCGGAGAACCACGCGACCTCACTCGGCGCTCTGAGAGACGGGGCGGTCACGGCAGTCGCTCGCCGCGTCCGGCCACCAGAATCGCGTACCACTCCTGCCGGCCGAGGCGGACGTCTCGGGCACGAGCGGCGGATGTGATGCGCTCGGTTTGTTGCGACCCGACGATCGGGATGGCGCCCGACGGGTGATGCGCGATCCACGCCAGGAGCACGGCCGCGCGATCGACGCCCTGCTCCATGGCAATCCGGTCGGCGACGACCGCCACCCGGGCGGCGTCAGGGTCGAGCGACGCGAGCTCGCCGGCGAGTCGCCCTCCGGCGAGCGGGCTCCACACCAGCGGCGTGCACCCCATCTCGCCGCACAGGTCGAGCGTGCCCTCGACCAGCGGGGCCTGGCGAAGCGGGTGCCATTCCGGTTGCGTCGTGACGATCGGCGCGCGGAGATGCGCGGCCAACGCTCGATGTTGGGCGACGGTGAAGTTCGACACGCCGACGGCTCGGACCTTGCCGGCATCGACCAACGCATCCGGCGCCCCGGCGACCTCAGCCGGCGAGGTGAGGTGATCGGGCCGGTGGATCTGGTACAGGTCGAGGTAGTCGACGCCGAGTCGTCGCAACGACGCGTCGCACGCCTCGCCGAGATAGCGAGCGGACTGGTCGTAGGGGACGCCCGGCCGGATACCACCCTTGGTGGCGAGCACCATGCGGTCCCGCCACTCGGGCGCCTCGCGGAGTACCCGTCCGAGGAGGAGCTCGGCGTCGCCGAACCCGTTGTCGCTCGGCCCCCCTCCAAAGCCGTAGATGTCGGCGGTGTCGATCAGGGTCAGGCCCGCGTCGAGCGCTGCGCCGATCTTCGACGCGGCCTCCGCGACGCCGGTGCCGGGCAGCCTCCAGCACCCGTAGGCGATGGACCCGACCTCGATTCCGCTCGACCCGAGTGTCCTCGTCGGTGGGATCGGGGGGAGGTCCGGCACGGCGGGTACGGTACCGGAGATGACACGAACGACTCGCGTCGATCCGATCCGTTACGGGATCATCGGCACGGGGATGATGGGGTGCGAGCACATCCTGAACCTCGGCCACATCGATGACGCCGTGGTCGTGGCGGTCAGCGACCCCCATCCCCCGTCGCGCGAGATGGCCCTCGCGTGCATCGCTGATGGCTCGGCGGATGGCCACGTCGGCGGTGTCGGTGTCTACGAACACCACTCGGACCTCTTGGCCCGCGACGACCTCGATGCAGTGGTGATCGCGTCACCGAACCACACCCACATCGATGTGCTCGCCGACGCGCTCGCCTGCGACCTGCACGTCATGGTCGAAAAGCCGTTGTGCACAACGGTGGACGATGCCCTGAGAGTGCGCTCGCTCGCTGCCGGAAGAACCTCGGGCGCGACGCCGCTCATGTGTTGGGTGGCTCTGGAGTACCGGTACATGCCGACGCCGTCGGTGCTCCTCGATCTCGTGCGGTCGAACCTGTTGGGCGCGACGCGGATGGTGTCGATCCGCGAACATCGCTTCCCGTTCCTCGCGAAGGTCGGCGACTGGAACCGGTTCACCGCCAACACCGGCGGGACGCTGGTGGAGAAGTGCTGCCATTTCTTCGATCTGATGCACCAACTCGCCGGCGACCGCCCCAGCCGCGTCATGGCCTCCGGCGGCCAGGACGTGAACCACCTCGATGAGTTGATCGAGCTGCCCGACGGATCGTCGGCACGCCCCGACATCTTGGACAACGCGTTGGTCATCGTGGAGTTCCGAAACGGGGTTCGTGGAGCGCTCGATCTGTGCATGTTCGCCGAGGGCGGACGCTACGAGCAGGAGCTCACAGTCGTGGGCGATCGCGGCAAACTCGAGACGACCGTCCCGGGCGACACGGTGTGGCACGGGGCGCGTCCCGCGCCTGGATCGTCACCTGAGGGCGCTGTCGCGATCGCGGCGCCGCCGGCCGATGAAGTCCGCTACGCCGGGTTCCACCATGGTTCCAGCTTTCGGGAGCACCTGCGGTTCATCGAACAGATCCGCAAGGGCGGCGATGCGCTCGTCACCGTCGATGACGGCCTCTGGTCGGTTGCGATGGGAGCGGCCGCGCATCGCTCGATCGAAGAACGCCGGCCCGTCGACCTCACAGAATGGGACCTCGACGATTGACGACCTCGGGCGCCTCTGCAGTGGCGCTTCCGAGGATCCTCGCCAGTGAGCGTGGGGCCCGCGCTGGTCTCGCCGTTCAGGGCGGGGGAAGGAATTTCCCGAAAGCCGCATCTCAAGACGGCTGATTCCCGAACTACATGACGCAGCCTTCCGACGGCTCGTCCTCGGCCAGACAACGGAGAACACCGATGCCCCACTACCGCACGACGGTTCACACGCCGTGGACGGCGCCGCAGGCGTTCGAGTACCTGAGCGACCTCGAGCACTTCGCCGATTGGGACCCGGGAGTGAAACGCTCCGTGCGGCTCGAGGGAGACGGGGCTGAGGTCGGAGCCGCGTTCGATGTCACGGTCGGCGGCGTGGGCCGTGACATGACCCTGCGATACGAGATCGTCGCTCTTGACGCACCTGGCCGGGTCGAGGTCCGCGCCGAGACGGGCTCGCTGCTGTCGGTCGACATCATGACGTTCGAGCCGGCGACGGATGGCGGTTGTCGCGTGACCTACGACGCCGATTTGTCACTGAAAGGTGCCTTGAAGGTCGGCAATCCGATCCTCGGTGTCATCTTCGGGCGAATCGGCGACCGGGCCGCCGCCGGACTCCGGCGCGTACTCCATGGAACGGCGGCGTAGATGACGACTGCCGACGCCATCGACGCGATGCTCGAGGCTTCGATCGCGCCGAGCTTCACGCGTCTCGGTCTCGAGGCCCGCCGTCGCCTGTTCCACTGGCGCGACGTGAGCTCCTACGACCTGGCCGGCCGGGTGATCGTGGTCACGGGCGCCACGTCGGGTCTCGGCCGCGCTGCCGCGTCCCAGCTCGCCCGTGACGGGGCGACCGTGATCGTCGTGGGCCGCAACCCCGACAAGACGGCTGGCGTCGTCGCTGAACTCCGCGAGTCGACCAGCAATCCGAACGTCACCGCATTGGTCGCGGACATGGGCTATTTCGAGTCGGTCCGGAAAGCAGCTGCGGAGATATTGAGCGCCCATGATCGGCTCGACGTGCTGATCCACAACGCCGGGGCGCTGACCCACCGGCGCGTCGACGCTCCGGACGGCACAGAAGCCACGATCGCGAGCCAGGTGGTCGGGCCGTTCCTCCTCACGCGCCTGCTCTTGCAGCGTCTCGAGGAGTCGGCACCGGCACGGGTCATCACGATGTCGTCGGGTGGCATGTACAGCGCTGAGCTCACCGTCGACGGCTTGCAGATGGA
>JAYTFP010000173.1:0-4639 GCA_043734285.1 Acidimicrobiaceae bacterium | reverse complement strand
CTGGAACGCGAGGACGTCGGCGAGCTGGTGCTCGTCGATGTAGCCCATGCCAAGGAGCACGTCACCGAGGTGACCGCCGACCTCTTCCTGGCGCGCCAGCGCGCCTTCGAGTTCGTCGGGCTCGAGGTAGCCACGCTCGACCATGATGTCGCCGGTCTTGGAGCGCGGCGTGTGGACCCACTCGTCGATCTCTTCTTCCAGCGCTGCAAGATTGGTCGCATCGAAACGCAGCGACTTCTTCGCCGCGGCGTCTCGACCCCCATCGCGTCCCTTGCGAAAAAACGGTTTCACTCTCTTGCTCCCCCGGCGCCCGCGGCACATCGCTTCGACGGAGGCGAACGGACGCCCGCCTCTGACCTACGCCGATTCTCGGCGGAGGGCTGAACAGTGTCAATGGTCGCAACGCACCAGAAGAAGATCAAACTCAAAACAATTGGAGTTCCTTTACATCGGGTTAACTGACGCTCGCGACTGTTGTGAATCGAGCCCGCCGCGCTACCTTCTCTAGGTGTGGAGTCCCCCGATCTGGCTCAAGAAAGGCCTCGTGTGCGCCGCCGCATTGGTAATGATTGCTACCAGTTGCAAGGCGGGTGAGGACTCGGGTTACATCCCCCCGAGCGGCCAGGGCGACTGCGCGGCCGGCGTGACCCCGTCCGTGAACTGGAGCGGCTGCGACAAGCACGGAGTCAACCTCGCCAACCGACTCTTCCAGGGCGCTGATTTCAGCGGTGCCGACCTGAGCGGCGCCGACCTGAGCGGCACCCAACTCGTCAGTGTGCAGATGAAGAACACGAATCTCACCGACGCGACGATGCTGAATGCGACGGTGTCGGGCGGGTTCCCGCAGGGTGCGAAGCTCTGTCGCACCACGATGCCCGGCGGCGAGGTCAACTCGAAGGACTGCTGAGCAGGCTTTCGGCGTTCAGAGTCCGAGCGTGTCGAGAATTCGCAGCACCGTCTCGGAGCGATTGAGGCAATAGAGGTGGAGACCGGGAACGCCTCCGTCGAGCAGACGACTCGAGAGTTCGGCGGCCGCCTCGACCGCGATCGCGACCCGGTCGTCGGTATCGGCCTCGTCGATCCGTGACGCGAGATCTTCGGGGAACTTCGCCCCATTCATGTCGGCGAGTCGCCGGATGGTCGTGGTGTTGAGCAGCGGCATGATGCCCGGGAGCACCGGCTTGTCGCAGCCGAGCGAGGCGAGGTCGTCGACCATCGCGAAGTAGTCGTCGGCGTCGAAGAAGAACTGGGTGATCGCGAAGTCGGCGGACTGCAGTTTGTCGGCGAGGCAGCGACGATCATCGGCCACGCTTCCCGACCGCGGATGGCCCTCGGGAAACGCCGCGACACCGACGGAGAACTCGCCGCGCTCGCGGATGAGTTCGATCAGCTGCGACGCGAACGAGAAGTCGCCGGTCGGCGCGGATCCGTCGGCCGGCGGGTCGCCGGCGAGGGCGAGGATGTTCTCGACGCCGTGCGATGCGTAGTCGTCGACGAGCGACTCGATCTGATCGCGCGTGTGGCCCATGCAGGTGAGGTGCGGCATCGTCGGGAACGCGCGCTCGGCGTTCATCTGGACGACGAGATCGCGCGTCGTGTCGCGCGTCGTGCCGCCTGCGCCGTAGGTGACCGACACGAACGTCGGGTCGAGCGCCGCGAGCTCGGCGACCGCTCGGTGGAACTGCACCAGACCGTCCTCGGTCTTCGGCGGGAAGAACTCGAACGAGATCGACGGCGACGACCGCTCAGCGAGTGCGTCAGCGATGCGGGTCATGGTTCGAGTGCCCGTTCGGCCGCGGCGACGGTGTTCGCCATCAACATCGCACGTGTCATCGGTCCGACTCCGCCGATCCGCGGCGACAGCCAGCCGGCGACCTCGGCGACCGCATCGTCGACGTCGGAGACGAGCTTGCCCTCGCGGAAGCTGACGCCCGCGGCGACGACCGCGGCGCCCGGCTTGACCATCTCAGCGGTGACGAGCCCCGGTGAGCCGGCAGCGGCGATGACGATGTCGGCGTTGCGGGTGAACCGGCCGATGTCGTCGACGCCGGTGTGCACGACGGTGACTGCGGCGTTGCACCCCGGCCGCTTCAGCGTGAGCAGGTTGGCGAGCGGACGGCCGATCGTCAGACCCCGTCCGACCACCACGACGTGACGACCGGCGACGGCGACGCCGTGGTGCTCGAGCAGTCGCAGGATGCCGGTCGGCGTGCAGGCGACCGGCGCGTCGACGCCGAGGACGAGCAGACCGAGGTTGTACGGATGGAGGCCGTCGGCATCTTTCGCGGGGTCGACGTGGGCGATCACCGACTCGAAGTCGAGTCCCGCGGGGAACGGGTACTGCACGATGAACGCGTCGACCGCAGGGTCCGCGTTCAACTCGTCGACCGCGGCGAGGACGTCATGCTGCGTGGCCGACGCCGGGAGCCGGCGTTCGACCGAGTGGAGGCCCAGCTCGGCGGCGTCGCGGTGCTTCATGGCGACGTACTTCAGGCTCGGTCCGTCATCGCCGACGAGGATCGTGCCGAGGCCCGGTGTCACGCCGCGGTCGGCCAACACCGAGACGCGCGTGCGCAGCTCGTCCTTGACGGCCGCGGCCACCACTTCACCATCGAGCACGATCGCTGTCATCGAGCGGCGATGTTACGGCAGGGCGGCGTCCGAGCCGGACGACGGTCGGTCCTAGGCTGACCCGCACGGTGCCGCCACACGAGCGCGGCCCGCACGGAGTGCAGATGGCTGACACCGACGACGTGATCGTCACCGAACATCTCACCAAGGTCTACGCCGGTGAGATCCGCGCCGTCGACGACCTCAATCTCGGGGTCCACCGCGGCGAGATCTTCGGTCTGCTCGGTCCCAACGGGGCCGGCAAGTCGACGACCGCGGGCATGCTCACGACACGGGTGCGTCCCACCAGCGGTCACGCGATCGTTGCCGGGCTCGACGTCTGGAAGGAGCCGGCGAGGGCGAAGCGGGTGATCGGCGTCGTGCCGCAGTCGAACACGCTCGATCGAGCGTTGAACGTGTGGGAGAACCTCTACTTCCACGGTCGGTTCTTCGGCATGAACTCGCGCACGGCTCGCGCCGAGGCCGACCGGCTGCTCGTGCAGTTCCGTCTGGTCGAACGTTCGAAGGCGCCGGTCATGGCGCTGTCGGGTGGCATGGCGCAGCGGCTGATGGTCGCACGAGCGGTGATGCACCGCCCGTCCATCCTGTTCCTCGACGAGCCGACCGCGGGACTCGACCCGCAGAGCCGCATCGCACTGTGGGAGATCCTCGGCGAACTGCACGTCGACGGACAGACCATCGTGCTCACGACCCACTACATGGAAGAGGCCGACGCACTCTGCGACCGGCTCGCGATCATCGACCAGGGCAAAATGCTCGCCCTCGACACGCCCGAACACCTCAAGCGATCAGTGGGCGCCGACACCGTGGTCACCGTCACAGCCGAGGGCGACCTCGACACGCTCGCCGAGACGTTGCGCCGCGGCATCGACGGCGCGACGACCGCGACGGTCGAGAAGGGCAAGATCCGGCTCGGCGTGAAGGGGGCCGTCGGCGTGCTGCCGGCGGTGGTCGCCGTCAGCGTCGACGCCGGGTTCGTCGTCCGCGACCTCTCGCTCTACGAACCGACGCTCGAAGACGTGTTCATCGACCTGACCGGCAAGGACCTCCGCGAATGACCCTCACCTCCGACACACCCGCGACGCCCGCATCGCAGGCGCCGCTGCCGGCGCCGAACACGAGCACTCTGTCGACGTTCATGACGATGCTGCTGCGCGACCTCACCGTGCTGCGCCGCAATCTGCGCGAGTTCCTGCCGCGCACGATCCTGCAACCGCTGCTGCTGGTGTTCGTGTTCACCTATGTGTTCCCCAAGATCGGGCAGGGCATCGGCGGCGACGACCCAGTGCGGGCCGCGGCGTTCTCGACCCTGCTCGTCGCCGGCGTGATCGGCACGTCGATCACGTTCCAGGGCATCCAGTCGGTCGCGCTGCCGCTCGTTCAGGAGTTCGGGTTCACCCGTGAGATCGAGGACCGAGTGCTCGCGCCGATGCGCGTCGAGCTGGTGGCGTTCGAGAAGATCGTCGCAGGAGCACTGCAGTGCCTGCTCGCCGCGCTCATCGTCTTCCCGATCGCCCGGTTCGTCCCGGCCACCGCAGTGCACCTCCGCTTCCACTCGCTGCTCCTGCTCACGATCACGCCGCTCGCCTGCTTGTGCGCCTCGTCGCTGGGCCTGATGTTCGGCACGTTGTTCCAACCGCGCACCGTGCCGATCCTCTTCGGTGTCATCGTCGTGCCGCTCACGTTCCTCGGTTGCACCTATTACCCGTGGGCAACGCTTTCGGCGATCCCCTGGCTGAAATGGGCGGTGCTCGTGAATCCGCTCGTGTACATCACCGAAGGTCTGAGGGCTGCGTTGACGCCGTCGGCTCACATGCCGTTGTGGGCCGTCTACGGGATGCTCATCGCGTTCACCGCGCTGTTCACCACGGTCGGCACGCGATTCTTCAAGCGCCGCGTCATCGTCTGAGCTGACGCCGCCTCAGTGGCGGAAGTGGCGCTCGCCGGTGAAGACCATCGCGAGGCCGGCCTCGTTCGCCGCGGCGATCACCTCGTCGTCACGGATCGA
>JAYTFP010000172.1:0-6316 GCA_043734285.1 Acidimicrobiaceae bacterium | reverse complement strand
TCGCTGATCTTCGCCTTCGGCACGTGCGGCTTCGGCGAGGCGTCATCGGAGCTGCAGGCGCTCGCCGCGCCGAGTGACGCGGCGAGCAGGCCCGCTCCGGTGGCGCGGAACACCTCGCGGCGTGACAATTCGGTCATCGATTCCCCCCTGGGTTCGCGGTCAGATCCAGTGCTTGCGACGGAAGTACACCACTTGGAGCACGGTCGTGACGAGGATCAGCCCCCACGAGAACCAGTAACCCTGTGCCCACGCGAACTCGGGGCCACCATGCAGGTTCTGCCCGTAGAGACCGACGATGAATGTCGGCAGGAGCAGCATCGAGGCGATCGCGGTCAGCCGCTTCATGACTTCGTTCTGATCGTTCGCCACCTGCGCCTGGTGATAGTCGCGTACGCCCGCGATCAGATCGCGCGAGAGGTCGAGGCTGTCGACCGCGCGCAGCAACTTGTCGTACGCGTCGGCGAACTGCAGCTCGACCTCGCGGGGAAAGAGTTCGACCCCGGCGAGCTCGACCCGATTGTCGAGGCTGTGGCGCGCCGCGTCGCGGGTGGGGGTGAGCGCCCGGCGGATCCGCAGCACGTCGTGGCGCAGCGCCGACAGGTTGTCGCGGATGTACTCCGAGCTCTTGACGCCGACCTGGTCCTCGAGCTGATTGATCTCGTCGTTCAGGGCGTCGACGAGGTCGAGGTACTTCTCGGCCACCTCGTCGACGATGTGGAACATCGACGACCCGGCGAGCGAGCCGGTTCGCTGACAGACCCGCTGCACCGCGGCCATGTCGAATGGCACGCCGTGGGCGGGGTCTTGCAGACGGTGACGATGCGCGTCGCCTCGACGACGACGTGGATCTCCTGGAAGTAGACGCCGTCGCCCGCGGGCTCGTCATCGTCGTGCGGGATGTCGACCGCGACGACGAGGACGCCGACCACATGGTCACCGCGCGAGTCGAGTTTCGGACGCGCTTCGCGATCGGGGTCGGGACTCGCCGCCATGCGCGCGAGCGCCGACGCGTGGAGGTCGGCGGGGACGACCTCGCGCAGCTGGGCCTCGGTTGGGTCGACGAGATGGAACCACGACGGCCGTTCGACGGTTCCCTCGGTCGATCCCTCGGACGCGCTCATGTCGCCGAGTGTAGGGACGCGGTCAACGAAGCTGCTGCGGCGGTGTGCACGTCCAGCCGCGTCGTTCGAGTTCGCCGGCGAGGACGCCGGCCGGCAGCCCGCGCACCGTCGCGTCGTTGGCCGCATCGAGCAACTCGGCCCGCGTGGGCTCGACGGTGGTACGCCGGGTTCGGCCGCCCCCATCAGGGGTGGCGACGCGCCCGCTGTCGTCGCTGCCGTCGCTGCCGTCGCTGCCGTCGTCGTCATCGGCTCCCGTGAGCTGATCGATCAGCGCGGATGCCTCGCTCGTCGTGAACTTGCCACCGCCCTGTCGCTGCGTCAGCCCCAGACCGCGGCGGGCGTCACGAAAATCGACGTAGCCGGCCTTCTTCATCAATGACAGCAGGTACGCGACCTGTTTCGCCGAGGCTGGGGGACCGGTCTGCTGTCCGAAGCTCATGGCTGCAACCTAGGTCAGCACTACTGTCAGCTTCGCTGACGATGTCGCTCTCCTGATGGAGCGTGCCGCCCGGGCGGCGCTCTCAGTGACGAAGCGCCGCCCGGATCTTGACCACGTCGCCCCGGATCGCCGCCAGATCGGCGCGCAGGCCGGTCGCCGCGGAACGGGCGTTGTCGACCGCGCCGTGTCCGGCGTTGAACGACGCCGGCGTGATCGCCAGCAACGCGTCGGCGAATCCGTGCGCCTTGGACGTCGCATCGGCGACCTTGGTCTGGAGGTCGGCGAGCGCTGCCTTCGCGGCTGTGACGTCCTTGCCCGCCGCGGCTGCGGCGTCGATCGCCCGCTGGATCCGCGGCGTGAGACCGCCCACCCGCGTTGCGATGAACGCCTCGAGGTCGGCGGCGCGGGTCAGGTGCACCTGGGGTGTCAGCAGCGAGTAGACGCGGTAGTCGGTCGCCTGCTTGAGGCAGTCGGCGACCGTGGTGGCGCGGTCGGTGTCGGCGACGATGGTGGCTCGCAGCGCGGTGAGGCCGCTCGACGTGCCGTCGAGTTTCGAGTTCAGCGTCGAGGCGTGCGACGACGCGAGGTGCGCCGCGCCGGCCACCGCGGACTTCAACCGGGCCACCTGAGCAAGTCGCTCGTCGAGCTTGGCGAGGCAATTCGACTTGTCGGGAAGTGCTCGCGTACCCGGTCCGGCAGTGACGGTCGCGCCCGCGGTCGGCGCGAAGGCCATGAGCGCGGCGCAGATGCCCGCGACCACGCCGACAGCCCGCGAATGCCGCCGGAGACCATGGCTGGTGGGGTGAGTCGTCCCGGTCATGTGGCCATTATCCGTCGCGACAATGAGATCGGGGTGACCAGGATGTGAGGAAAGTGTGATGGCGCAAAGAGCGTGCGCCGAAGACGGCACGCTCCATCGAGACAGCACGCCTCGCCGCCGGAGGCGGCGCTACGGTGCTGGCATGGCCCGCACACCCCAGCCGTACACCGCCGCCCAGGAACGACGTGGCAACCGCGTCATCAAGGCGTCGTCGTCCTTCAACACCTGGCTCTACCGCGTCAGCAAGGGTCGGCTCGGCGGCAAACTCGCCGGAGCCCCTGTCTGCCTGCTGACGACGACAGGTCGCAAGTCGGGCGAACCCCGCACGGCGCCCCTGCTGTATCTCCGCGACGGCGACGACATCGTGATCGTGGCGTCCAAGGGCGGGTTCGCGGAGAGCCCCCAGTGGTATTTCAACCTGCAGGCGAATCCCGAGGTCGAGATCACCCTCGGTGCCGAACGACTGCCCATGATCGCCCGCACCGCCACCGACGACGAGAAGGCGGTTCTCTGGCCGCGCCTCGTCGCGATGTACAAGTCGTACGACACCTATCGGGCACGCACCGACCGCGAGATTCCCGTGGTGGTGTGCTCTCCGAAGGCCTGACCGTCGGGCGTAGGCTCGTCACATGACCGCTCCGCTCCGTGCTGATGCCCCGTTGGCGAGGGCCGATGCCCCACTGACGGTGATGGCGTGCACGATGGCGCTGAGCGCCGCGCTGGTGCGGGCCGCGTCGATCGGAGCGCACGCCCACGAGGCGGGTCTCTCACTCCTGCTCGCCGGCGCTGCGCTGTTCGGGCTCGTCTGGGTGATCGTGGCGTGGGCGCGATCGGGTCGGGTCGTACTGGGTGTGGGTATGGCGGTGCACGCCGCGTTCCTGGCGTTCTACATCGTGTCGCGGGTGTGGGGCGTGTCGTTCGTCGACGGACTCGAGGGCGCTCCCGCGGTCGGTACTCCCGATCTCTTTGCGGCCTTCTTCGACTTCGCGGTCGTGCTGACAATGGCCGCGTTGCTCTCCGCACCAGCGACCTCGGTATCGGGCAACGCGGCGCGCCGCTTCGGGGCGCGCTCGTGGTCGATCGCCGTGATCGGTGGCCTGTTGTGTACGCCGGCGCTCGTCGAGGCGTCGTCCGCGTCCACCGCATCCGCACCCGAATCGGTCACCGCCGCAGCGTCTCCCGTCGACCTCACCGAGGAGCCGACCACGTCGACCACCACCACGACGACGCCACCCAAGCCGTTCGATCCGAAGAAGCCGGTCGACCTGTCGGGCACGCCCGGGGTGACCCCCGCCGAGCTGGCCCGCTCGGAGGATCTGCTGCGTCGCGCACTCACCGAGCTCCCGCAGTGGGCCGACACCGCGACCGCGGTCGCACACGGTTACCACTCGATCGGCGACGGCGGCACGGGCCACGAGCACTACATCAACTGGTCGATCATCGCTGACCAGACGATGCTCGACCCGAACCATCCCGAGGCGCTCGTCTACAACACGATGAGCGGGGGCGAGCAGCTCGAAGCGGCCATGTTCATCCTGCCGCCGAAGTACACGCTCGACAACGCGCCCGACCTCGGCGGCCCCCTCACGCAATGGCACATCCACGACAACCTCTGCTTCACGCAGGGCGCGACGCCAATGGTCGCCGGCGTCACCGACTACCTCGGCAATTGCCGTGGTGGGCTGATCAAGTTCACCCCGGCCCCGATGGTCCACGTGTGGATCACACCGAATCCGTGCGGTCCGTTCTCGGCGCTCGAGGGGATCGGTGCCGGCCAGGTGAAGGCGGGCGAGACCCGCAACTGCGATCACGAGCACAGCAGCACCGGATTCTGAGCGAAGGGCGCCGAGTGAGAGAGCACGACAAGTGACCGAATCCGTCACGTTGCAGCACGACGACCGTGTGCGTGCCGTCGCGGCGCAGCTCCGAGCGCGCGCCGCGTCGACCGAATCGGGCGCCTCTGGGACCGTCCACATCGCGAAAGGCGGCGTCCACCACGTCGTGCCGCTGCCGACCGACCGCCGCTTCACTTCGGCGCGAATCGACACGTCTGCGCTGCGCAACATCTTGTCGATCGATGCCGAGCGCGGCGTCGCGGTGTGCGAGCCCGGCGTCACCTTCGAAGAACTCGTTCGCGCCACGCTGCCGCTCGGCCTCGCGCCGACCGTCGTCCCCGAATTGCGAGGCATCACCGTCGGCGGAGCGATCGCTGGCTGTTCGGTCGAGTCGATGTCGTTCCGCCATGGTGGCTTCCACGATTCGTGCCTCGCCTACGAGGTCGTCGGCGGCGACGGTTCGGTCCACCAGCTGAGCACGACCGACCAGCCCGACCTGTTCCATCATGTCCACGGCAGCTACGGCACCCTCGGCATTCTCACCAAGATCGAGTTCCGACTGGTCCCGGCGAAGGCGTTCGTCGCAGTGACCTACCGCCGCTTCACCACGCTCGCCGACTACCAGCGAGCGCTGGTCGACGCGTGCGATGTCACCGTCGAGCACGAGCACGACCTTGTCGACGGCATCGTGTTCGCGGCCGATCGCCTGGTGCTCTGCCTCGGCCGGTTCGTCGATGAGCCGCCGCCGGGCCAGATGCCGAGCGACTACACCGGCGAGCACATCTTCTACCGCTCGGTCGATCGCCTCGAACACGACGTGATGACCACCGAGCAGTACTTCTTCCGCTACGACACCGAATGTCACTGGCTCACCCGCACGGTGCCGCCGCTCGAGTGGCGCTGGGTGCGCCGGCTCGTCGGATCGAAGGTGCTCGGTTCGACGAACTTGATCTCGCTCTCGAACAAGCTCGCGCCACTGCTGCGTCGGGTGCGGCGCCGTCCCGATCTGGTCTGCGACATCTTCATTCCGACAGCGCAGCTCGGCGAGTTCTTCGACTGGTACCGGCGCACGTTCGACTTCTGGCCGCTGTGGGTCGTCCCGTACCGCCCGCCGGCCATGTACCCGTGGATGAGTGAAGAGATCCGCGAGCGCAACGCGGACGTCGAGCTGATGATCGATCTCGCGATCTACGGCGCGCGCAACACCCGCCGCGACCGCGATCTCTCCGTGTTGCTCGAGGCCGAGGTGTTCCGCCTGGGCGGACTCAAGACGCTGATCGGACGCAACCACTACGACGAGCAACGGTTCTGGGAGATCTACGACCGCGACGCCTATGACAAGGCCAAGGTCGCGCTCGATCCCACCGGCGCCTTCCCCAATCTCTACGACAAGCTCGGCCGCGTCTGACGAGGTCGAGAGACCTCAGATTGGGCCGTGGATCTTGCAAGTGGCGTGGTGGCCGGTGGGGATGATGCGCACGACCGTCGTGCGACCGCACCGAGTGCAATGCCGGTCGGGATCGAGCGGCCGGCGGCAGTCGCCCGCGCACTCGGTCGAGGGGCGCCCGCAACCACCACAGAAGGTGGGGATGCACCCGATGACGTGAGGAGCCAACTCGTCGACCGTCGTGGTCACCGTGAGTCCGTCGACGTCGCGGAGCCACTCGCAGTTGCGATGGTGCAGGTCGTCGTCGGGGTCGTGACGGTTGAGGTGGACGACGACGTCACGATCGAGTTCGTCCGATCCGATCAGTAGCGCCGCGACGCTGAGACGGACCGAGTTGATCACTCCGAGCGCAGCATCCGCGACGAGCACGACTGTGTCGATCGACAGCGCGTCGCACAGGGCGACACCGTCGCCGTCGGATGCCATCGGCGAGGCCACACCGCCGGCGAGTTCGACGATGCCGACGTCGGGCCGTCGCTGCGGCCACGATCCGCTGATCTCGTCGGTGAGCGCGGCGACGTCGAACGGCGCGAGCCCGAGCGCGGCGGCCGCCATCGGCGGCGCCATCGCGATCGGGTACCCGCGGTGCGGGGGACAGACCTCGTCGGCGGTCTCGTCGGTCGCCGCGGCCAGCAGATCGGCGTCGTGTGGTGC
>JAYTFP010000171.1:0-3314 GCA_043734285.1 Acidimicrobiaceae bacterium | reverse complement strand
TCGGTCAGCTCCTGGCGGCGCGGATCACCCGACGCACGCGCCTCGTCGGCGAGTTCGTCGATCGCCGCACGCTCCTGCTCGACGACCTCGCGCAGCTCGCGCGCGATGTCGTCGAAGACGCCGCCGAGGTCGTAGCGGTCGAGCCGGTCCTCGCGCTCCTGGCGCAGGCGCTCGAGCATCTCTCGCAGACCCTGGACCCGCTCTCCGTTGCGATCCTCGAAGCCCTGCTGGAGCATCCGTCGCAGGGCCGCGTTGACGTCGCCGTGATAGAGCAGATCGTCGGTCAGTTGCTCCATCACGTCGAGTGCGTCGAACTCGAACCCCTGCTGGGTGCCGTCCCAGCGTGAGTAGTGGAAGCGACGACCGTGCGGCATGGGTCGACGCTACTTGCTCAGCCGGGCGTCGAGTCGGTCGAGGACGATCAGCTCGCGGCGCACCAGCCCACGGGCAGCGCGGCGCGTCGCGGTGCGCCAGACCACTGCGTTGAGGGCGACCGCTGCCCCGAGGATCAGGATGGTCCAGAGCGGTTGCCCGTCGTGGAACGACCAGTTGAGCCCGAGCTCGATCGGCACGATCAGACAGGCGACGAGGAGCATGAACGTGAACCCGACCAGACCGGCCATGCAGCCGTTGCCGCCGAGCGTCTGGCGGTTCGAGAACGGGTTGCCCGAGTCGGGGATCGGCACCGCCAGCCACGGCGACGCCATCGACCCGACCGCGGTCACCGACGGCAGCATCACTGTCGTCGCGACCAGCGCTGCAATGCACTCGACCCAGGCACCGCCCCACGCGGCGAGCCCGATCGCCGACAGCGCGACGGGCACGAACAGCGTGACGCCGGCGAGGAGCTGGCGACCCACGAAGCGGGCCATCGGTGGGGCTCCGGTGACGACGTCGAGCCAGAAGCTCGTCGGGTCGACGCCCAGCTGATTGCCCGCGAACTGCACCGAGAACAGCATCGCCAACGGTGCGGCGAGCACCTGTCGTCCCGCGTCGAAGTGCAGCGGCTGGACGAACACGACGACGTAGACGACACCGAGCAGCGAGCCCGAGATCAGCGCGGCGCGGCGACTGGGCGAACGACGCAGGTAGACGACCTCGCGTGCCAGGGCCGCGCCCGCCGACGAGTGAGGAAGGCGACGACGCAGCCCCGAGAAGATCGCGATCGATCCCTCCTCGCGGTAGATCGGGTCACTCGCCTGTGCACGCGCCGTGTTGGTCAGCAGCGCGTCGAGTTGTCGCGTCCACCACCAACCGGCCACGGCGATCACCAGCGCGAGTGGCACGAGCTCGAGCGCCGGCACGAGCACCTCACCGCGCGACGCACCCTCGAGCGCGGCGCCGACCATCCCCGGCGGCGTCCACCTCAACACATCGACCAGCGGATCGAGGTCCTTCAGCCCGATGAACCGAGCGACCTGCAGCACCGCGAACACCGTCGCGCCGCCAGCCGCGGCGATGAGTCCGGCGACGTCGCCGCCGCGACGTGTGCGGGTCATGCGCGCGAGTGAGGTGGCCAGCGCGCGACTCCCGACGAGACCACCGAGCGGCAGCACGAGCGCGCCGAGGATCACGATGACCATGCCCGCGGGCGACCGCGACATCCCGACGATCATGCCGAGCGCCCAGATGATCATCGCGATCGGGGCCATCCCGATGAATCCGGCGACGATCTGCCCGCGGCGGATCTCGGTGCGCGTCAACGGCAGGAGTACGAGGCGAGTCGGGTCGACGGTCTCGTCGACGCCGCCGCTGACGAGCGGGGCGAACCACCACCCGACGACCATGAGCGCTGCGCCGAGCACGATCACACGGTGCACCTGGGCCGGGTCGTTCACGAACCCGAGGTCGCGCCCCGCGATCCGCAGGTCGGCTCGGGGCCAACGCAGCGACGAGAACACGATGAACCCAGCCGTCGCGCCGGCCAGCGACGCGAGCATCGACATCGCGAAGCCGAGCGCGGCGAGCGGCGAGCGGGTCGTGCGGCGCCACCCGTTGCGCAGGAGCCGCCACTTCAACGAGGCGAAGACGCGGATCACGCGGACGTGACGCCCCGGGTCGGACCCTCCAGCCAGTCGAGCTGACCGCCCACCTCGATCCGTCCGCCGACCGCATCGATGAAGACGTCCTCGAGACGGCGTCCGTCACGGATCTCGTCGACGGGTCCGGCGGCCATCACTCGACCCATGTGGATGATCGCGACGTGATCGCACATGCGCTCGACCGTGTCCATGACGTGACTCGACAGGATGACCGTGCCGCCTCGCGAGCAGAAGACCTCGAGCACGTCCTGGATCGCCCGTGCCGAGACCGGATCGACCGATTCGAACGGCTCGTCGAGGAAGAGCACACGCGGCGCGTGCAGGACGGCCGCGGCGAGGCTGATCTTCTTGCGCATGCCGGTCGAGTAGTCGGCGACCAGCGTGTTCGACGCGTCGGTGAGACCGAGCACGGCCAGCAACTCGGGCACCCGTTCGCCGACGTCGCCGTCGTCGAGCCCGCGGAACTTGCCGAGAAAGGTCAGCAGCTCCGCGCCGGTCAGGCGCTCGAACAACGGCAAGTCGTCGGGCAGCGCGCCGAAGCGTCGCTTCGCGGCCTCGGTGTCGTCCCAGACCGAGAGCCCGTCGACCCACACCTCGCCGGCATCGGGTCGCAGCAGGCAGGTGCACATCTTCATGGTCGTCGACTTACCGGCGCCGTTCGGTCCGACCATTCCGTAGAACGCGCCTCGCGGGATGTCGAGGCTCACGCCCGACACGGCCTGGTTCGCGCCGAACGTCTTGAACAGCCCGCGGATGACGACCGCGCGCTCGTCGTTCGTCATGACAGCGGCCGCCTGCTCGTCGCCAACGTGCGGGTCGGTCATCCGCGTGACCGGTACTGCGCCCTTCCGCCCGCCGCATCCTTGTTCAGACGCTTCGCCAGGTGCAGGCCCTCGAGGACGAACTCGACCGCGCTGGCGACCTTCGCCGGGCTCGAACTCCCGACGACGAGCTCGGACACGACCATGGCCAGCGCCGGCATCGACTCGCAGAGCTGCACGTACGAGGCCGACGAGACGTCTTCGCCCGTCTCGACCGGATCACGGCCGTCGAACGCCTCGACGACCGAGAGCAGCTGATCGGGGCGCGCCGCCTCGCGGAAGACCGACAGGATCGCGGACCGGATGAGATGATCGATGATCTGGCCGTCGCGTCCGTCTTCGAGCGACTCGATCTCGACCTTGCCCGAGGTCGAGGCCGGTAACGCCTCGAGGTCGCAGATCCGCGGGACGACCTCGGATTCGCCGTGGTGCAGCGCCCGTCGAGCGGCGT
>JAYTFP010000170.1:0-4650 GCA_043734285.1 Acidimicrobiaceae bacterium | reverse complement strand
TCCTCACCGCGGCGACCTCGAGCGCGACGGTGACCGTCGCTGGTCGACATGGGCCGAACACCTCGCGCGGGACGGTGATGACCAGCGGCTCCGACCCGCGACCTCGGGCCGCGACGGTCTCATGCGCGGCGGTCGCGCCGGCGGCTCGCCCGTCGTTGGCGTGAGCCGCGCCGGTGTAGGCGCGCAGGTAGTCGCGGGCGGCAGAGTCGACGGTCATGCGCGCGTCGATGACCGACCACACGTTGACGACCAGCAGCACGCCGGCCACGAACACGAGAATTCCGAACGGAATCGTCTCGATCCCCGCCTGACCTCGTTCGTCGCAGCGGCGGATTCGACGGAGCCTCTTCACGACGGATCCGGTCGTTCGCGGGCGACACGGATGGAGTGATCGGTTCCGCCGAGCCCTGTCGGATCGGCCACGAATGCGGGCAGCAGGTGCAACGCGGGCGCCCGTATATGGAGGATGATCGCCCGGCCGGTGGGGTCGGGCTCGAATCGCAGGTCGACACGTTCGCCGAAGCTGCCGAGGACATCACGGGCGCGGTCGATCGCTCGCTGCTCGACACGGGCGAGGTGCGCGTCATCAGCCCCGCTGGTCGCGACGTCGGTGGCCGCGTCGTGGGCGACGCTGTCGATCGACGAGGTGAGCCAGAGGTTCAACAGGACGTGCGACGCGAAGAAGAGCAGGACGAGGACCACGCCGACGCCGAAGACAGTGGAGAAGACCCCGTTGCCCCGGTCGCTGCGCATCAATGACCGACGAGCTGGACCTGCTGGCGTGTCGTGTCGGTCGCGTCGCTGAAGATCGCGCGGAAGGCGACCCACATCGCGACTCCGAGGAACGCGATCACGAGGACGGCGATCGCGGTCGAGATCACGCCTTCGCCGCGCTCGGGAAAATGGCGTCGACGCGCGAGCGCGAGCGCGGTGGTGGCAGCGATGATGGCGGTGCTGGCAGTGTTGCGGACGGCTCTCGCGGCTGTGTTCAAAGGCATGTTCCTGTGCTCCTGCTGTTGCTGGGTGGTGAGGGAAGCAGAACTCAACGTCCGGTCAACTTCGACACCGCGTCGATGAACGGGACGGACATGAAGATGACGCCGGGCAGCAGCGTCGCGACGGTGACGGGGATCCAGACCTGCTGGCCTCGACGTTCGATGATCTCGATCTCGGCGCGCTGGACTTCGCGTCGCGCCGAGCGGGCCTCGTTCGAGATGAGCGTTCCGAGATCACCCGCCTCCCAGTTCATCGCGAGCACGGCAACGAGACGGTCGAGCGCGGCGACATCGGCGAGTGCCGCCCACTCGCGGAGCGCCTCGATCTCGGTGATGCCCTGGCGGACGCGTGACGACACCGTGCGCAACCCTCCGGCGGCGATCCCACTGCCGCGCCTACTGAGTCGCGAGATCGCGGAACCGAGCGAGTAGCCGGAGGACAGCAGCATGCCGAGCTGTTCGATCACGACCGGAAGTTCGAGCAGGAGCCGTCGCTGCCAATTCGCGCTCGTCGCGACGGTGTGCTGCTCGATCACCAGGAAGGTGAGGAGCGGTCCACCGACGACGAGCAACACGCCGACCGGAGTGGCAACAGTCGACACGAGTGAAATGCATGCCGCGACGGCAAGTGTCAGCCCACACCACATCGCCTGACGCAGGCGGACGCCGGTCGCGTCGTAGGGCGACGCGATGCGTGTCAGACGACTCGACAGCTCCCCGCTCACGCCGAGGAGTCGTGACAATCGATTACCGACCGAATCCGCGAGTGGACCGACGATGTCGCGGAGCGACTGCGCGGACAGCACGCCGGATCGGGTCGGCGTCGACGCGGTCGTCGAGCGGTAGGGAGCGAGACGGATCGAGAGCGGTCGCATCCGGAACCATCGCCGCGGCGTGAGCAGCATCGCCGCGCCGGCCCAGAGCCCGAGAGAGCAGATCACGGTGATCCGTGTCATCACGCGAACACCCGCTCTTGTCGGGGAAGACGCAGCATGCGGGCCGACCAGACCCAGCACACCACCACCAGGGCGATCCCGGCGGCGACGAGGATCTGACCCCAGGCAGTGCCGTAGGCATGGTGGCCGTCGCCGAACGAGAGCCCCGCGATCGCCATGCCCAGCGGCACCGCGATCACGAACCGTCGCGCGAAGCGGACGCCTGCCTGCTTCGACCGGGCGTCCTTGCGCGCGAGATTGTCGACCCGGCGATCCTCGGCAAGGTCAGCGAGTCGACGGTCGATGTCGGCACCGCCGATCTCGTGCGCGACGAGGAGTGTCTCGAGTACCGCGTCGGCAGTCGGGTCGCCGAGGAGGTCCTTGAGGACCTCGACGGTCTGCTCGAAATCGGTCGAGAGGAGCCACTGTCGCTGGCCCGCGTCGAAGGCTGAGCGCAGTTCGTCGGGACCCCTGAGCCCGACCTCGAGCAGCGCCTGGGGGATCGATCGCCCGGCCGCGCCGGTGAGCACCCTGATCTCCTCGATCATCTGGGGCCATGCGTCGTGCGCGATCGCCAGGCGGCTCTGGCGTCGCTGGCGGTAGGCGACGAACGGGATCGTCCCGCTCAGCATGCCGACGCCGAGTGCAGCGATCGGGCCCGTGAACAGCGCGATTCCGACAGCGCCGCCGAGGAGGAGGAGCAGGATCGACGCGGCCGCGAACTCGCGCGGCGCGACGTCGGCGATGCCCGCCTGCGCCATCCAGCGGCCCGCCTGCCGTCGACGGGCGCCGCGTGCGCGATCAGATGATCGGTTCCCGATGCCGACCCCGCGCCATCCGAACGCCAACGATGTGTAGAGCAGGTACACGCCGTACCCGCCGACGATGGCGACGAACGGGGCCGTCATCGTGCGTCCTCGAGGTACTGGCGAACATCTGAGCCCGCGTGACGAAATGCGGCGGCGAGTCGGGAGGGAACGTTTCCCGTCCAGGCCAAGGTGCCCTGCGTCGAGTCGCGGGCGAAGATCTCGGTGACGGTGAACTGCGTCGCATCGGCCGCACCGATGAGGTCTTCGACCGCGACGATGGAGGTGACGCGAGGGCCGTCGGGGCCGCGCTCGCTGTGCACGACGAGGTCGATCGCCTCGCTGACAAGGGTGTTGAGCGCGGAGAAGGGCAGCTGCGATCCGGTGTCGCCGAGCTGGCACACGAACCGGAGGCGTGTGAGCGCTTGACGCGCCGACCCTGCGTGAATCGTGGTGAACCCCTTGACCCCCGAGGAGAGCGTGAGCAGCAGTGGCAACGCCTCCCGATCGCGGACGTGCGTTCACGTTGCGACACGGTGTGGCACTCGACGACATCAGCCGGACGTTTGCAGGGGAGTCGTCGGAACCAGGAACTGAACTGGCGGAAGAATCCGTCTTCGAGTGCGGGTGTAGTGTCCGCGAACGACGGTCCTGTCCGCGTTTGTCGGCCGGGCCCGACGTGGAATTGGGGGATCGGGATGACTGATCGACTTGGCCAAGGGTTTCGTCGGATTGCGGCCACGGTGGCCCTGATCGTGGTGGCGGCCGGGTGTGTGCCGACGCCGCAGCCACCGGGGCCGCTCGACCCGAGGTTCACCCCGCCCACTCGCACCTTCACGGTTGGGGCGCCGACCGTTGTCAACGTGGCGGGGTTGCCGCCGACCCCGGATCGGGAGCCGTTCGACTTCGAGGCGAAAAGCGCGGATGAGGTGTTGCCGGCCGACGCGGTCAATCGGCCGGTCACCCCCGACCTCGTTCCAGCGCCGGTGATCACAGGTCCGTCGGTGACGGCAGGGCTCCGCGGACCAGCGACACCCATCGCGCGCTCTGGCACCGGTCCCGGCGGGTCGCGAGCGTCGGTTAACGCGCCGACGGCGTCGCCGCTGGAGTCGTTGACGAGCTGGAAGTCGGCCGGTCAGAAGGGTCCGACGCCACCCGACCTGCAGATCGCGGCCGGCAACAACCGGGTGGTCGAGCAGGTCAACTCGTTGATGACGGTCTATGACCGCGCCGGGGCTAGCGGCACAGGTGTGCCGTTGTGCTCGCCGTCGCTCGGCAACATACGCGACACGAACGGCAACATCACCACGCCCGGGCTGTACCAGGTCGACAAAGTGGGCGATCCGCGGGTGGTTTTCGACGCGGTGTCCGGTCAGTTCATTGCGGCGATCATGACGAACACCGTCCCGAACAGCCTGTTCGTCGCAGCAACCACGGCCGGCGACCCGTGCGGGGCGTGGAACATCTTCAAGCTCAACCAGGAGGCGGGGGGTCTCCTCGATGACCAGCCCCGTCTCGGGTTCAGCGGCGACAAGATCACGTTGGCGTTCGACCAGTACAACAAGACCGCCACGATTCCGGGGCCCGCCGAGGAGTACCTGTATGTGATGGACAAGTCCGACGTCGTGAAGGGTCTGACCCCGTTGCACGTCGCCGAGTTCGACCTGTCAAACGTGACGAAGTCCCATTTCGGGGTGACGCCTGCGATTCCGCTCCCCGGCGTGGTGTCGAACACCGGTTATGCGATGTTCCACAGCAACCCGCTCGTCGGGAGCGAGAAGACCTACACCGTTGTGATCACGGGCCTGCCGTCGGGGGGCACGACCGGCATCTACGAGAACAGCGACGACATCAACACCTACACCGACGCACCCGGCGCCCAACAACCCGGCGTCGGCAGCGCGATGGACCCCG
>JAYTFP010000169.1:0-11818 GCA_043734285.1 Acidimicrobiaceae bacterium | reverse complement strand
CCCGAGCTGGTGATCGAGGTAACAATCCCGGTGCCTCGCGGCCCCGCGATTCACGTGTGTCGCTATCCCGTCCCAGCGCCGAAGCGTGTCTTTCGGCCGATGACAGTTCCCAACCCATTGCGCCCGGCCGGACAGCTCGGCGCACTCGCGATCGAGGGTCTTCTGTTGGGAGAGGGGTGGGCAGGGCGGCGGTGGCCCCTGATCCCGGCCGAGCTCAGTCGGAGCATCGACCCGTTCTGGTCTGAGGGGCCCGGCAATCCACTCCTTCTGCCGGCGGCCTACTGGCGGGATCAGACATTCGAGCGAGAGTGGCGTGCCCAGACGCTGTGCACACCGCGACTTCTCGGAACCCCAGTCTCCGCGTCAACCCTGGCGTGGGTCGGCTGGAGAGTCCTGTGCCGCGCAGAACCGGCGTGGCTAGTGGTCGCGCTTGGCGAGTTGGCTCGATTCGTAGACCGCTACCGATCCTCACCCGTGGAGCAGATTGCGATCGTGGAGGTGATGCACCTTCCCGAGCGGGTGCGCGGACCCATCCATGCGGCTGCCGAGGCGGGCCAGCCGCTCTTCCACCCCCGCGGCGTGCGCTGGATCCTTCGGGAGCTACTTGTAGTCGACGCGGCTGAGCGCGCGGCGATGGCTGCTTGGTCCCCGGATGATTTCGGCGAGGCCGCTCTGCTGGCCCACGCCTGGTTCCCGTGGCTGACCACGGCTCGCGCTCCCGACCTCTCAGAGGTCTTCCTCGCCGTGTGGATGCTGCACGAGATCTATCACGGCCGTTTGCTCGACGAGGATTCCCCATCCGTGGTGTCACTTGTTACATCTATTGCCTACCGCTTCGGACAGCCGGGCGGGTGGTCGGACGTGCTCGATCGAAACCTGTCTGTGTGGTCCGTTGCGGATGATCACCCGTGCGTCCAGACATCGCCGCTCACACCCGCTGCTGCAACGCAGAAGTACACCACCGCGCTCGGCGTCGAACCCGACCGATGGCTCGCTGGAAACTGGGCGCTGTGCGTGCGTTGGTGGCTCGAACTCGAACGCGCAAACCCGCACCAGATTGATCCAGCCGAAATGTTCGTTTTGCCTCTTGATCAGTCGCGCGTCTCGTTGGGAGACGACTTCGAGGCAGCGTTCCGACGCCACTCGGTAAAGACCATTGGCGACTTCGCTGATGCGGCCCGTCACGAGGCTGGCGCCACCTACACAACGTTGGGCACATTGCCACAGCACGATTCAGTTGCAGAGCGAAACAGCCCCGTGCTTGAACTCCCCGATGGCCGGCTGCTGCCTCTGAGCGTCGAACTTGTCGCCGAGCGAGCGGTCGGGCTCCATCCGCTACTGATGGGCGCGCGAAGCCAAGCCCGTGTCGCGTATGGGT
Organism: Acidimicrobiaceae bacterium; assembly: GCA_043734285.1. Lineage (GTDB taxonomy): Bacteria > Actinomycetota > Acidimicrobiia > Acidimicrobiales > Microtrichaceae > JAYTFP01. The sequence continues at coordinate 10,440 of JAYTFP010000169.1, read as the reverse complement.
TTCAATTCGAAGCGCACGTCGCGGATCAGCTCGAGCAGCTCGGCAACAACCACCAGATCATCACCGAGGAAGAGATTGCTGCCATCTGTGGCGACGCTGATCAGCGATGTGACTTCGTCATCGGCTACGGAAGCACCTATGTCGCGGTCGAGACGTCGGTTCAGGCCCTCTCGAGACGAGTAGCAGCCGGAGACGCAGATGCAATTTCAGCGATGGCTGTGCGATATCAGGCAGAGGCTGATCAAGCGGTTCGAACCGCAGCGCGGCTGGGCGAGATTACGTCGGCGCTCGGGATGCCCTCGCCGCAGCGCATCGGAATTCTGGTCGTGACCGAGACCGCGGTCCCTCATACCCCCGCGTTTCAGATGGAGTTGGCAGAACTCCGGCCAGATCGATCGAGGAAGTTCCTTTGCGATGCCAACGAACTCGAGGTTCTCGTTGCGCTCGGCCTGGCCGGCCACGCCGTTCCGGACGCAGTGGTCAATTGGCAGGGCGAGGCTGGTAGCACGGCGCTCATTGTGCATCTCCGAAGACTCGCTGAACTCGTGCGCCCGCAGTCGGATGAGGCGATTCGCCAGCAGACGGACCGTTGGATCGACATCCTGCGCTCAGCCGAGAGTCGAGACGACGAGCACCGGTAGTCGCCTCGATTGCGCGAGGGTGTGCGCCATCACCGCCTCGCGGTGCAAGTCGGGAAACTCAGCCTTCAAGAAATCGAACGGCGTGCCACTCACCGCCGAGAAGTATGGCGGAGCGGCGTGGGTCGAGCCCGGTTCAGCCGGTTCAGGCCGAGAGCGTCGGTATGACCGGCGGCGGTGGTGGTCCGTCGGGGATGCGCCCGTTGCGTTGGCACCAGAACCGCCGGTATGAGGGTGTCTGAATCCAGAATCTTCCCTCGTCGTCGGCGTGGACGGTCCATCCTTTGCGGTGCACGACGCCGTGATGGCGTCGGCACAGGCTCAGGAGGTCTTCGAGATTGGTCAGCCCGCCTTTGATCCACAGCACGATGTGGTGCATGTCGACCCAGGTGTGCGGTGCGTAGCAACCGGGGAAGGTGCACCCGCCGTCGCGAAGCGCAGCAGCGCGCCGCTGGTGCTCGGTCGCGAGGCGTTGCTCACGGCCCATGTCGAGCGGGATGCCGAGGTTGTCGATCACGATCGGCGTGAACGCTGCGTCGCAGCAGAGCAGGCGGGTGGTGCCATCGGCGAGGCGGACGCCGTCGGGGGTGCTGGCAGTTTCGGGAGCGCCTGCGTTGAGCACGAGCGTGACGTCGGTCTTCGGTGCTCGGGTCGACGAGAGGTCGACGCCCTGCGCTTCGCGGATGAGTTCGACGAGCGCCATCGCACGCAGCGTGTCGCGGTGCGGAACCTCGATCTCGGGGCAGACCTTGTGGTCTTCGACGCAGCGGCGGAACAACACGTCAGCCCGGGTCTCGATGCCTTGGCGCACGATCTCGGCGTGGTCGCCCGTGAGCGTGCCCAGCACGCGGGTGGCACGGTCGAAGCCGTCTTCGAAGTGCAGCTTGTTACTCGCCAGATCGTGGTCGGGGTCGTGCCCACCGTCTTGATCGAGCAGCTCGGTGATCATGGCCACTTGGCGCGCCCACGGCTCGAACGCCAACAGCTGCGCCTCGGCGAGCAAATCGGACTGCATCTCGACGATCTGATGCCCGACTCGCGGGTTGCTCGCTGCGGTGGCCATCACTCGGGCGTGTGCTGCGCTGACGCGGCCATCGGCGAGTTGCTCGTCGGTCTCGTCGAGATGGACACGAAGTTGGTTGGCCACTGTCACGCGTGTCGAGGCGCAGTTGCGGGGCAGCTTGGCCTCACGTGCGAGCCAGGTGGCGGTGCGGAGCCCGAATTCGATGTCGGTCGACCCGCGTGCCTCGAGTTCGGCGAGCGCGTGCGCCTCGGCAGCGTCGACGCGGCGGCGGATCTGCTCGAGACCGAGCACAGTGTCGAACAACTCGTCGTCGCTCGCCAACTGCGGATCGGCCCCGGCCGCCTTGCCGGCTGACTCGGTGAGAGAGGTGATGTCGAACATGTGTACGACTCTAAACCCACCCACTGACAGTGAGAATCGGCGAGAAGGAGTTGAACAACCTCAAAGCGCGCCAGAGAACGCCCGATGTTGGAGCGAGGCGAACAGGGTGTCGAGTTCCGCGGCGGAGCGCTCGATGTCCGAGAGCCCCGCCGATCGCCCGTCAAGGGCGCGCACGAACTTCTCCTGCAGATCGACGGGCGGGCGGAGCAGTGGAAACGAGCGGAGTTGCGTCGCGTTGATGGAGGCGATCCCGGTGGTCTGCTTGGCCGACCTCAGGAAATAGCGCTTCCCTCGTTCGCTTGAGATGAGCTCGCTCACGAACAGCGGCAGGAAATCCGGGTCAGTCACTCGAACACGGAAGATGTGATTCTGGTGAATGCACTCGTCGAGCTCGCCCGACCAGACAGTCCCCCGTCCGAGTTTGTCGGGATCACCGCCCTCAGTCAGAACGAGATCGCCCGGGGCGAGGCGATAGCGAGCAATCTCAGTCTCGGTCGCCTCGATGCTCTTGATGTCCTCAAGTCGGAGGTGGCCATCTTGCACGTTGGCAACCGCAAGGTATGGAACAGGTCGGGTCGCCGATTCCGTCGGGCGACCTTTCGTGATGCCGGAGGCCACTTCAGCGATCTCGCCAAGTCGATCGGTCTCAGGCCAAGCCCGCGGGTTTAAGAGGGGGTCGCCGAACATGTCGAGGAAGATCGACTCGGCGAGCGAGGCGAGAAGGTCGAGCGATGCCCGGCGCTTCGCCCGCACGTCGTCCGCCTGGTCCAGCACCGCCGCGATCCGCAGCTGCTGCTCGATCGGCGGAAGCGGAACGCGCCAAGCTGCCAGCGCTTCGCGGCCGAGGTGATGGATGCCGACTCCACGCGACTTGTTCGCGAACGCTCCCGTTGCCGCTTGTTGCATGAAGTAGTGCAGCAGGTATCGCGGTTCAGCGCTTCTCGGTCGAACTCGAATCAGCGTGTTCTGAAACGCGCATTTCTCGATCTCGCCGGCCCAGATCGCCGGCTTCCCGACCTCGCGTGGCGACCCGGACGCCTCATTCAGCAGGAGGTCTCCCGGCTCAAGGCCGTAGATGCGCATCTCGGCATCGGTGAAGTTCATCGTCTTCACGTCGTCGAGCTTCAGACCACCCCACCCGACGTTGGCCGCCCGCACGTACGGGCGCATGTTGGGACCCTCGTGATCCTTCGGCGAGCGCTGGCGACCAAGCCGGACTTCGGCGACATCAGCGAGCGCGACCTCCGGCCACGCAGCTGTCACAACATCGCCTCGAGGTCGGCGAGGCCTTGGCGGATCTCGTCCTCGATCGCGCTCAATTCCTTCAAGATCTCGCGTGGGTCGCGGTGCTCGACTTCCTCGTGTACCAGCTCCTTGTATCGGTTGATGCTGAGGTCGTATCCGTTGGCGACGATGTCGGCCTTCGGCACGCAGAAGCTCTGGTCGATGCGGGCCCGATCCATCTCCGATCCGTCGCGCAACTGCCACCGGGCCAGCGCGTCGGGCAGGTTGTTCCTCGCGTGCTCCTCGGCGGTCAACGCGCCCGCAGACGCGCCGAGCTTCGACTCGTCGAGCAGTGGCGTGCGCTTGTCGTCGAGGCTGAATCCGTCGGCGGTCAGGTCGTAGAACCACACGTGGTCGGTGCCACCCGAGTTGGTCTTGGTGAACAGCAGGATCGCCGTCGACACCCCCGCGTACGGCTTGAACTCACCACTCGGTAGCGACACCACGCCGTCGAGCTTCTGATCCTCGACGAGGATGCGACGCAACTCCTTGTGGGCCTTCGTCGATCCGAACAGCACGCCGTCGGGCACGATCACCGCCGCACGTCCACCCGGCTTGAGCAGCCGCAGGAACAATGTCAGAAACAGCAGCTCGGTCTTCTTCGTCTTCACGACCTGCAGCAGATCCTTCGCCACGTTCTCGACGTCGAGCGAGCCGGCGAACGGTGGGTTGGCGAGGATGAGCGAGTACGCCTCCTCCTCGGCGCCGTGCTCTTCGGCGGCGAATCCTTGTAACGAATGTCGGGCCGCTCGACGCCGTGCAACAGCATGTTCATGCTGCCGATGCGCAGCATGGTGTTGTCGAAGTCGAAGCCGTTGAACATCTCCTCGTGGAAGTGCCGGCTCAACTTCGGGTCGCGCAGTGCCTCGGGGTGGTGCTCGCGCACGTACTCCCCCGCCGCGACGAGGAAGCCGCACGTGCCCGCAGCGGGGTCGCAGATCACGTCGGTCGGCGACGGCGCCATCATCTCGACCATAAGACCGATGATGTGACGCGGTGTGCGGAACTGTCCGTTCTGTCCGGCCGTGGCGATCTTGCCGAGCATGTACTCGTAGACGTCGCCCTTGGTGTCGCGGTCGACCATCGGCACGTCGTCGAGTCCGTCGACCGCCCGCTGCAACAGCGCCGGCGTCGGAATCGTGAACCGCGCCTCACGCATGTGGGTCGCGTAGGTCGATCCCTCGCCGCCGAGTGTGCGAAGGAATGGAAAGACGTGCTCGTCGACGATCTTGAACATCTCCGCAGGTGCGAGATGCTTGAACCGCGCCCAGCGCAGGTCGGCGTAGGGGCGGCCCTTCTCGTCGGCGCCCTCGGGGAAGATCCGTCGCTCGATCGGCTCGCCCAGCCGGTTGGCCTTGTTCTCGGCGAGGGTTTGCAGGTCGTCGAGCCGCTTGATGAACAGCAGGTAGGTGAGCTGTTCGATGATCTCGAGCGGGTTCGAGATGCCGCCCGACCAGAAGTCGTTCCAGATGCGGTCGATCTGCGACTTGAGTTCTCCGGTGATCATCGGCGAGACCATAGATGGCCGCTGATCAGTGCGTCGGGGTGATCGTCCACTTGCCCGCGTTGCCGAGGACCTGCAGGAAGTATGTGTCGGTGGGGACCTCGATCGGCCCCAACTCGCCACTGCCGATCGACACCATCGGACCGTTGATCTTGTTGGTGCCGAGGAAGGAGAGCCCCTGCATCGGTGCGTCGTCCGGATTCGCGGCCGAGTCGGTCGGGTCGTAATGCGCGTCGAACTCTGCGGTGATCGGTGCGTCGAGGCCACCGGCGACCCGGATCACGTCGGGACCGTCGCCGGAGAGCGTTGTCGTGCCGTCCCAGGTGCGAGCGGAGGTCGCAGACGTGATCGTGGCGGTCCATCGTCCGCGAGCGGAGATCTTCAACTGGGTGGTGTCCTCGCGGGACACGGACCGCTCGCACAACACCGTGCCGTGGAACGAGGTGCCGGTGGTATAGACACCGACGCCATACGTCGACCTCCCCGTCGCGGCGAGCCCGGAAATCGTGAGCGGCGGTGCCTTGGTTCCGTCGTAGTCGACCCTGAGCAGGAACGGCTTGCCGAGTCCGGAGGGGTTGGTGAAGGGGCGAATGGCGTTGCCGTTGCCCTCGAGTTGGACGGGCGGACCGGTCGTCCCCAGATCGATCGGGCCGGTCGGGGTGTTGTACTGGAGACCGTTGCCATTTCGGCCTCCGAACGGCGACGACGTCGTCGGGACGGCGCGATTCACCTGCGTCGACTTCGCCCTGATCTGGAGAACGACGAGCACGGCGAGGATGACCAGGACGGTGCTCACCACCGCCACGGCTCGACCGGTCGAGCGGCGGTCGCCGGGCGGTCGAGCTCCCGGGCCCACGCCGCCCATCGGCGTCATCCCCGGTCCCCACGGGTTCGTCGGAGGGGGCCCGTACGGAGGCGACAACGGCATGGACGATGGCGGACGCCACGCCGACGGGTTCGACGGCGGCGGCGGCGATTGCGGACCGCCGGGCGGCTCCACCGGGCCCCACGCCCGCGCATCGCCGGACGGATCGAACGGGTCGGGGCCCTGCGGGGGAGGCATTGGTGGCTGCGTCACGACGATGGAGCGTAGGGCAGCGCCGTGACCGGAGCGAGGGGCAGGTCGGCCCCGGTCCGCGCACATCGACCGTAAGCTCCCGCGGTGCCGCAACACTTCGACCTCTGCATCATCGGAACTGGATCGGGCAACTCCATCCTCAATCAGCGGTTCGACGACTGGTCAGTGGCGATCGTCGAGCGCGGCGCCTTCGGAGGCACCTGCACGAACCGCGGATGCATCCCGTCGAAGATGCTGATCTACCCCGCCGACATCGTCGAGACGGTCCGTCATGCCGAGGTGCTCGGTGTCGACGCGTTCGTCGAGGAGGTGCGGTGGGCCGACATCCGCGACCGCACGTTCGCCCGCGTCGACCACATCGCCGAGGACGGCGAGCGCTACCGCCGTGAGGCGCCCAACGTGACCGTCTACGCCGAGGATGCGCGATTCGTCGGGCACAAGACGCTGCAGGTCGGCGACGAGACGATCACCGCCGAGCGGTTCGTCATCGCGGCGGGAGCGAGCACCCATGTGCCCGCGATCCCGGGCCTCGAGGCGGTGCATTACGAGACGTCTGACACGATCATGCGCATCGACGAGATTCCTGAGCGTCTTGTCGTGCTCGGCGCGGGATTCATCGCCGCCGAGATGAGCCACGTCTTCGATGCCTACGGCTCGTGCGTCACGATCCTGTCGCGCGGCGACGTCCTGCTGCGGCAGGAGGACGTGGAGATTTCGCGGCGGATCACTGCGCGGTTCGCCGAGCGGTTCGACCTGCGTCTCCACACGACGCCGACCCGCGTGAGCGAGGTCGACGGCGTGATCCGTGTCGAGATCGAGGGCCCCGGCGGTGCGGAGGTCATCGAGACCGACATGCTGTTGCTGGCGACGGGTCGGTTCCCCAACGGTGGACAGTTGAACGTCGAAGCGACCGGTGTCGCGCTCGACGCCGACGGCTACGTCGTCACCGACTCGACGATGGCGACCGACGTCGATGGCATCTGGGCGCTGGGCGACATCCGCAACCACCTGCAGCTCAAGCACCTGGCGAACCTCGAGGCACGGGTCGTGCGGCACAACCTGCTGCACCCCGAGTCGCCACGTCACGTCGACCAGCGGTTCGTGCCGCACGCGGTGTTCACCAGCCCGCAGATCGCCGCGGTCGGTCTGACCGAGCACCAGGCCGAGATGCACGGCCGTCCTTTCGTCACCACCGTCCACGAGTACGCCTCGACCGCGTACGGATGGGCGCTGGAGGACACGACGAGTTGCGCCAAGGTGATCGCGGATGTCGAGACCCGTCAGGTCATCGGCGCGCACATCATCGGGCCGCAGGCCTCGCTGCTGTTGCAGCAACTCGTGCAGGGCATGCGATTCGACCTGACCGTCGACCAGATGGCCGAGGACGTGATCTACCCGCACCCCGCGCTCAGCGAGGTCGTCGAGCAGGCGCTCCTCGATCTCATCCAGCAGCTCGGCCGCTGAACGGGGCATCGATGGAGAAGCTGATCTATCTGCTGTGGGGCGATGCACCGGAAGGCTCGGATGCACTTCGCGACCGTCTCGTCGGTGGGCTGGCGCCCGAGCTGATCGAACTAGGTGCCGAGCGGGTGTCGGTCAACGTCGACGACAGCGGCTCGAACTGCCCGTCCCCGGTGCCGACCCCGCACGGTGAGGCACCACACATCGCGCAGGTGTCGTTCTGGCTCGACTGCTACGACCAGCGCGCCCCGCTCGAAGAGTGCATCGACCTAGTGGGTCTCCGCTTCGCCGGCTACCTCGTGACCGAATCGCTCTACACCGACTACGGCGACAACGAGTGGTCGACCGAGCGGTCATGGCCCGCCGGCGCACGGTCGCCGGCCGTGCTCACGGTGTGTCTGATCCACCGACCCTCTGGAATGGCCTACCGGGAGTGGATCGATGCGTGGCACGGCGTGCAGTCGCCGGTGTCGGCGCGGATCCAGCCCCGCATGCGGTACGTGCGGAATGAAGTGGTTCGTGGCCTGACGGATGGGGCTCCCGAGATCGATGGGATCGTCGAGGAGGCGTGGCCGTCGGCCGACCACATCACCGATCCGATGCTGTTCTTCAACGCGTTCGATGATCGCGACGTGCTGAACGCGAACATCGAACTGATGCTCGAGCGCGTGGGCCGGTTCATCGACATGGACCGGATGCGCAACGTCACGATGAGCGAGTACCTCTTCTACTGAACACCGTCCAGACCGTGGTGGGTCATCTCTTTGGCGGGTCGCGACCGGCGTCACGGTAGATTGGCTGCCCTATGTCTTCGAGACTCGACATCGAACTGACCAGCTCGCGCCCCGATGGCGTGTGGACGTGGCGCAAGGCCGGCGCCAAGCTCCCGAAGGGCGAGGTCCCTGCATCGCTGGTACCCGACGGCGCTTCTGTCGGTGATGTCCTGCGGGCAGACGCCGACATCGCCATTGACGGCGTCGACATCCTCTCCCTCCAGGCGGCCAAGGGCCCACGCAAGGATCGCCACGAGACGCTGACCGTCGTCGGCACGAAGCGCGACGAGCAGCTCGTGACCACACAGCTCGCACCGAAGGGTCGCGGTGGCCGCGACCGCGGCGACCGTCCCGATCGCGGCGATCGTGGTGACCGTCCGGGTCGCGACCGCGCCGGCCGCGGTGATCGCCCCGGCGGTGATCGTCCCAGCGGCGACCGCGATCGTGGTGCTGGTGGCGCCGGTGCCAGAGGCGGCGAACGAGGTCCCGGTGGCTCGTCGCGACGTCCCGAGCGGCAGGGCCCACCCCGCGAGAGTCGCCCGGCGCCGAAGCGGCTCCGTCCTGGACGAGCCCACCGCAATGCCGTGCTCGACGACCTCGCACCCGAGCAGCGCCCGATTGCCGAGCAGGTGCTGCGCGGCGGCGTTCCCGCGGTCCGTCAGGCCGTCGAGAAGCAGAACGTCGACAACTCGAACAAGGGACTGCCCGCGATCCACGGCGACGAGCTCGTTGCCCTGGCCGAGGGTCTGCTCCCCCGCTTGCGCGCGGCGGAATGGCGCGATCGTGCCGATGCCGCGCTGCGAGACCTCGAAGAGCTCGATCTCCGCGATCTGCGGTCGATCGTGGTGGCCGCCGACAGTGCCGGCCGCGACGAGGAGACCCGCGACGTTGCCCAGCAGCTCCGCGACGGGCTCACGCGTCGCGTCGAGTCCGAGCACGCCGGCTGGCTCGACGAGCTGCGCACGACCCTGGCCGAAGGTCGCATCGTGCGAGCGCTGCGTTTGAGCTCGCGACCGCCCAAGGCGGGCTCGCCGCTGCCGCCCGAGATGGCCGCCGATCTCACGGCGAAGGCCGCCGAGAACCTCACGCCCGAGAATTCTCAGGACCGTTGGGCCACGATGATCGACGCGTTGGCCTTCTCGCCGGTGCGTATGGCCGTGAAGCCGACGGCGATCCCATCCGAAGTGGGCGACGAGCTGAAGGCCGCCGTGGCCAAGGTCGCGTCGCGCCTTCCGCACATCGCTGCGCTGTTCGGCATCGACGGCACGGCGCCACCGAAGCGCGCCCCGCGCCGCAAGGCCGGCGACAAGCCGGCGATCCCGAAGCCCCCCGCTGCGGCCGAGGCTCGCGCCGAGGCAGAGATCCCCGCTGAGTCCGCGGAGCCCGAGGCCGTTGTGGATGAGGCACCCATCGTGGATGCGGCACCCGTGGTGGAGCCCGTGGTCGAGCCCGACGCCGAGGTCGTCGCCGCGGTCGAGGCCGACCCGGTGCCGGACGCAGAGCCGGTGGCTGACGCAGAGCCGTCGGTCTAGCGGAGGCCGACCAGCTCGAGGATCTCGGCGGGATGTCGCGCCACGGTCCCCGTCGGATTCGTGGCGAGCGTCCGGGGATTCCATCCGGCCCAGATGAAGTCGCAGCCGACGTCGTCCGCGCACCGTCGGTCGTGGTCGGTGTCGCCCACGAACACGACATCCGCCGCTGTCAGCCCTACGGCGTCGAGCACCGGACCGAGCTCCTTCGCCGCGCCACCGAACGCGTCGGCGAAGAGAGCCACCTCGGGATGCCACCCGAGTCGGGCCAGCTCGGCGCGCCCCGACACGGGGTGCTTGTTCGAGCAGACCGCCCAGCGGCCGAGCGCCGCGACCATCTCGGCGACCTCGGGAAACGGCATCACGACGGTCGTGTCGTAGCGGTCGATGTAGTCGTCCACATCGATCCCCAACCGCCGGCACTCCACCTCGATGGGATGGCCGAAGCTGATCTCGTCGCGTGGCACTCCCAGCTCGAGGAAGGGCTCCACCAGCGCCCGGTCCGAGTCGATCAGCGTCCCGTCGAGGTCGAACACCACCATCGAGTTGGGCGTCATGACCACATCGAGTCAGGAACTAGACCGCTCGGTCAAGTCGGTCCTAGGGTGACGGCATGATCGAATTCGAGAAAAAGGGCAACATCGCCGTCATCACCATCAACCGCCCCGAGGCCCGCAACGCCGTCAACACGGCGGTCGCAACGGGCATCGAAGACGCCATCGACAAGGTCGAGGCCGACGACGAGATCTGGTGTGCGATCCTCACCGG
>JAYTFP010000168.1:0-7159 GCA_043734285.1 Acidimicrobiaceae bacterium | reverse complement strand
CGCCTATCCGATCAACCACAAGCTCGAGGGCATCTACTCGGTGTTCGAGGTCAGCACGCCTGCCTCGAACCTCGATGAGCTCGACCGCTTCCTCCGTCTTGCAGACGATGTCGTCCGCCACAAGCTCATTCGGCTACCCGATGCCGAAGCCGCCCGCCGTGGCCTCCTCGGCGCGACGGCGAGCTGACCCGAGCAACAGGATCCTTTTCACCATGGCAAATCTCAACACCGTCACACTCGCCGGCAACGCCACGCGAGACCCCGAACTCCGGTTCACACCCAACGGTCAGGCGGTGGCCACGTTCGGCCTCGCCGTCAACCGCAGCTGGCGCAACAAGCAGACCAACGAGTGGGAGGAGCAGGTGTCGTTCTTCGACATCACCTGCTGGGCCCAGCTCGCCGAGAACGTGAGCGAGTCGGTCACCAAGGGCGCCCGCGTCATCGTGACCGGTCGCCTCGAGCAGCGCAGTTGGGAGACCAACGGCGAGAAGCGCAACAAGGTCGAGGTCGTCGCCGACGAGATCGGCACGAGCCTGCTCCGCGCGACCGTCCAGGTCACCCGCAATGAACGCAAGGAAGGCTTCGACGGCGGTGCACCCGGTTCGCCGATGTCCAGCGCGACGGCGCCCGTCCCGTCCGCACCTCCCGCCGGCTACGACACCAATGAGGAACCGTTCTGATGAAGCCGAAGAGAACACCATCGAAGCCCCGCGACAACGGTCGCCGTGGCAAGAAGAAGGTCAGCGTCCTCAACAGCGAGCGCGTCGACTACATCGACTGGAAAGACGTCAACCTCCTGCGTCGGTTCATGTCCGACCGCGCGAAGATCCGCGCCCGACGCGTCACCGGCAACGACTCGCAGCAGCAGCGCGAGATCGCCAAGGCGATCAAGAACGCCCGCGAGATGGCACTGCTGCCGTACGCGAGCCGGGTCACGACCCAGCGCGGCGGTCGCAGCCGCGGTGACGACGACGACCGTCGCAGCCGTCCGCCCCGCGATGCCGCGCCGGCATCGGCCGAGTTCGAACCGCTCGACGGTGCTTCCCTCGAGAGTGCCTCGCTGGCAACGGCGGTGCTCGACGTCGACGTCGATGTCGACATCGCAGCGCTCGAGACCGCTGTTCTCGACACGGCAGTTGTCGAGACGCCGACGGCCGACGATGCCGGTGGCGCCGAGGTCGAGTCGTGAGCGGCGCGATCAAGATGGTCCTGCGCTCGAACGTCTCAGGCGTCGGGCGCAAGGGCGACATCGTCGAGGTGTCCGCGGGGTACGCGCGCAACTTCCTCGAGCCGCGGGGCCTCGCCTTCAAGGCGACCCCCGGCGCCGAGGCGCAGGCCGAGGGCATGCGTCGTTCGCGTGTCCTCAACGACGCGAAGGATCGCGAGTCCGCGCAGGAGATCGCCAAGATCCTGGTCAGCCAGACCATCTCGATCTCGGCGCGCGCCGGCGAGGGCGGCAAGTTGTTCGGGTCGATCCACGCGGCCGAGATCGTCGCCGCGATCGCTTCACAGACTCGTGTCGAGCTCGATCGTCACGCGCTGCACATCGACGAGCCGATCAAGACGCTCGGCGAGCACCATGTGCAGGTCAGGTTGCCCGGTGACGTGCAGTTCCCGGTGACCGTGGACGTCAGCCCGACCTGATGAGCGCAACCTGATGACGGCGACGTGGGACGGCGCCGATCGCTCGGTGTCGCCCCACGGTCCGGCTTCACCGCGCTCGTCCTCACGAGCGTGCGCCGAGAGGCGGCACGCTCCATCAGGGGGGCGGCCTGTCGGCAACGCCGACGAGAATTCAGCCACCACCGAGGTTGACCTCTCCGTCTGGCCTCGAAGCGACCGCTGTTTGTCCACAGTTCATCCACTGGTCTGTCCCCCGCTGAATCGGGGTTATCCCGAGGGTTTCGGGTCTACCCGTCCACAGGGCTGCTACGGAAGAATGGACCCATGTCAATGACCGGGGCCGCCCCACTTTCGTCCCGGGTTCCGCCCCACAACCTCGCTGCCGAGGAGTCGGTCCTGGGAGCGATGCTCCTGAAGTCGACGGCCATCGCCGATGCGGTGCAGCTGGTCAGCGCGGATGACTTCTACAAGCCGGCCCACGCGCACATCTTCGATGCGATCTCGTCGCTCTACGGATCGGGTCAGCCGGTCGATCCGGTCACCGTCGCCGAAGAGCTCAAGCGAGCCGGGTTGCTCGAGGCGATCGGCGGACCCGCGGTCCTGCTGTCGATCCAGGCGCGCACGCCGGCGGTCAGCAACGCGGCCCACTACGCGAAGATCGTCGAGGAGAACGCGCTGCTGCGGCGGCTTGTGTCGACCGCGACCGACATCGCGGAGCTCGGGTACACGCCGCTCGACGACGTGGCGAAGACGCTCGACGTCGCCGAGTCGATGATCTACGACGTCGCGCAGCGACGGGTCAGCGACTCCATGGTCGAGCTGCGTGAGCTGCTCGACGGTGCGCTCGATCGCCTCGAGTCGCTGTACGAACGCAGCGAGAGCATCACCGGCACGCCGTCGGGTTATCACGAGCTCGACGAGTTGATGTCCGGCATGCAGCCGAGCTCGTTGATCGTCGTGGGTGCCCGTCCGGCGATGGGCAAGACAGCGTTCGGCCTCGGTGCAGCGGCGAATGCGGCGTTGAAGGCGAACCGGCCGGTGCTCTACTTCTCGCTCGAGATGAGCCACATCGAGCTGACCCAACGTCTGCTCGGTTCCGAGGGTCGCATCGATGCGACGCGGCTCCGCAACGGCCAGCTCAACGAGTCCGACTGGTCGAAGATCTCCAAGGCGATGGGTCGCCTCGCCGAGGCGCCGCTGTGGATCGACGACAACCCGAATCTCACGATCATGGAGATCCGGGCGAAGGCGCGGCGCCTCAAGAGCAAGGTCGGCGACCTGGGTCTCATCGTGGTCGACTACCTCCAACTCATGAGCGGACGATCGAACGCCGAGAACCGCCAGGTCGAGATCTCCGAGATCTCGCGAGGCCTCAAGATCCTCGCCCGCGAGTTGGAGTGTCCGGTGATGGCGCTCTCGCAGCTGTCTCGTGCGCTCGAGCAGCGCGCCGACAAGCGACCGATGCTCGCCGATCTGCGTGAGTCCGGTGCCATCGAGCAAGACGCCGATGTCGTGATGTTCCTGTATCGCGACGAGATGTACAACAACGACAGCGCCGACAAGGGCACGGCCGAGGTCATCGTGGCCAAGCACCGCAGCGGCCCCACCGGGGTCTGCCGTCTCGCCTTCCTCGACTACTGCACACTCTTCGCCAACATGGCGAAGAGCAGTGACTGAGTTCGCCAACATGGCGAAGACCGGCGACTGATTTCTCGCGATTACCGCGCCGCGCGGGGAGCACGCGGTCACATCGTTCGCGACAATGACGCGATGTCATCGCGTTGGGAGCAGAGCGACGCACCGAGTGGCACCGACTACGACGAGCGGTGGGTGCGGCTCGCGGCGGCGGGACACGACGTGCACGGCGAGGCCAGCTTCGTCTGCGGCTACCGGCCGCGCAGCGTGCTCGACGCGGGGTGCGGCACGGGGCGCGTCGCCATCGAGTTGCACCGTCGTGGCGTCGCGGTGGTGGGTGTCGACGTCGATCGGGCGATGCTCGAAACGGCGTGCGACAAGGAGCCGGGCATCGAGTGGTTCCGCGCGGATCTCTCGACGCTCCAACTGACCTCCGATGCGGGTGAGCAACGGCGATTCCACGCGGTCGTCTGCGCCGGGAACGTGATGATCTTCCTCGAACCCGGGACCGAGGGCGCGACGGTGGCGCGACTCGCGGACCACCTCGTGCCGGGGGGTCTGTTGATCTCGGGCTTCCAACTCGCCGCGCATCACTATCAACTCGACACGTACGACGCCGATTGCCGGGCCGCAGGACTCGAGCCGTACGAGCGTTTCGCGACCTGGAACCGTGACCTCTGGGACGCGACCGGTGGCTACGCGGTGTCGGTCCACCGCCGGCCTCGGCGCGAGCCCGAAGCCGACGATCAGCCGCCGTCGACCTCGAACACCGGTGCAGACGACGAGATCGCTGCTGCAAGACGGTCGAGGTAGGCGGCCCGGCTGATCTCGACCACGCCGAGCGAGCCGAGGTGCGGTGTGAGCCACTGCACGTCGAGCAGCGCGTCGGTCGAGGTACGGAGGATGTCGACGAGCGCCGCGAGCGCGACCTTCGACGCGTCGACCGCGTGGTGGAACATCGACTCGCCGGCGAACAACGCGCCGACGCTCACGCCGTAGAGACCGCCCACCAGGTCGCCCTCGGGCGTCCACGTCTCGACGCTGTGGGCGAGTCCGCGCGTGAAGAGGTCGGTGTAGGCGTCCTGGAACGCGGGGGTGATCCATCCGTGTGGGCGGCGCGGATCCGCGCACGAGCTCATGACCGATTCGAAGGCCGTGTCGACGGTGACGACGTACCGCGACCGCGATCGGCGCAGCGATCGCGAAAGGCGGAGCGCTGCGGGCTCGAGGATCGCACGCGGGTCGGGTGACCACCATCCGAGGCGCGTCCGCGAGCCGAGTGGCATCGGGAAGAGGCCGGTGCAGTAGGCGGTGATCAGCGTCTCGGCGCGGAGATCGCCGCCGATGGCGACGAGGCCCGAGTCATCCGCGGTGTCCGCCGGGGGGAAGTGCCAGGTGCACGCGGGCAGACCCAGCCCCGCGATCAGGCGCTCTGACGCATGTTCGAGCGACTCGACCATGCGTCAGGCTCAACGCGAGTAGTCGTAGAACCCCTTGCCGGACTTTCGTCCGAGCTGTCCGGCCGCCAGCATGCGGCGCAGCAGCGGCACCGTCGCGTAGTTCGGGTCACGGAACTCGTTGTAGAGGGCGTCGAGGATGGCGACCGAAGTGTCGAGCCCGACGAGGTCGAGCAGCGCGAGCGGTCCCATCGGGAAGTTGCAGCCGCCCTTCATCGCGGCGTCGATGTCGTCGCGTGAGGCGGTGCCGTTCTCGAGCATGCGGACGGCGTTGTTGAGGTAGGGGAACAGCAGCGCGTTGACGATGAAGCCGGCGCGGTCCTGCACCTCGACGGGGTTCTTCCCGCACTCGGTCGCGAACGCCTTGACCTCATCGATCGTCTCGTCGGACGACGTCAACGTGCGGATGATCTCGACCAGCGACATGGCCGGCGCGGGGTTGAAGAAGTGCACACCGCAGACGCGGTCGGGGCGACCCGTTTCGACCGCCATCTCGATGACCGGGAGGGTCGACGTGTTCGTCGCGAGGATCGCGTCGGCCTTCACGATGTGGTCGAGTTCGAGGAAGAGCGCCTTCTTCGTGGCCAGGTGCTCGACGACCGACTCGATCACGAGATCGCAGTCGGCGAGATCGGCGAGCCGCTCGGTGCCGGACACGCGGGCGAGGATCGCCGTCTTCTCGGTGTCGTCGAGACGGCCCTTCTCGACCTGGCGGGTCAGCGACTTCTCGAGCCCGGCGATGGTGGCATCCGCCGTCGATTGGTGACGAGAGCGGAGGACCACTTCGTACCCGGCCTTGGCCGCCACCTCGGCGATGCCCGAGCCCATGATTCCTGATCCACAGATACCGACGCGCTTGATCATGGCGGTCAAGGTACTGGCCGACGTCGTCGGGTGTCGATCCGACAGGCCACCGTTAACATCACCCCCAGATCATCGAGCGGAGGAGACGCATGGCGGGAACCCTGGCGTTGGTCGGCGGTGCCGAGTGGACCGACGGATGTGATTTCGACGCCGGGCTCCTCGCCGCGAGCGGTGGGAGTCGAGTGCTCGTCGTGCCGACCGCGGCCGCCTACGAGAACCCCGGCGACGCGATCGCACGAGCCACCGAGTGGTTGGCCGCGCTCGGGGCCGAGGTCGACGTGCTGGGCGTCTACCGCCGTTCCGCCGCCGATGACCCCGCGGCGATCGACCTGGTCCGTGGCGCGTCCATGATCTACCTGTCGGGTGGGTCGCCGATGCACCTGCGGTCGGTGCTGAAGGACACCGCGCTGTGGGACGAGATCGTCCAACGGTGGAACGAGGGAGCGACGTTGGCCGGCAGCGCCGAGGGTGCGACGGTGCTGTGCGCGCACATGGTCGACACCCGTGGCGGTGCGTTCACCGTCGGCCTCGACCTGATCGACACCCTGACCGTGATCCCGCGCTACGACCACTGGTCCGACGACATGTGGCACCGGACGGTGCGGCTCGCGCCCTCGAATCTGGCCGTCGTCGGCATCGATGAACGCACTGCCGTGATCTGGGACGGAACCGCGTGGACGGCCGCCGGGGTCGGACGGGTCGTCGTGCACCGCGACGGTCGGCGCGCTGAGTTGTCGGACCTGCCGGCGCCCGCCTGAGGGCAAGGCCGGTCGGGTCAGCTCTCGAGGATGGCGACCGACTTGACGACGACGGCCTCGGTCGGCGCGCCGTCGTTGCTCCCCGTGGCGACGCTCGGGATCTTGCCGATCGCCGCGACGACGTCCATGCCGGAGGTCACCGTGCCGAACAGCGAGTAGTTCGGCGACAACTGCACCCCGTTCCGGCCGGTGACGACGAAGAACTGACTGCCGTTGGTGTCTTTGCCGGAATTGGCCATGGCGATCGAGCCGACCTGGTAGTCGCCCTGCTTCGGCAATTCGTCAGCAAACGCGTACCCGGGACCGCTGCTCCCCGTGGCCGTCGGGTCGCCGCCCTGGATCATGAAGTCGGCGATGATGCGGTGGAAGGGAATGCCGTCGTAGAAGTGGTAGCGCGACAGGACCACGAAGTTGTTGGTGGTCTTGGGGGCCTTGACCGCGTCGAGGGTGACCGCGAAGTCGCCCTTCGACGTCGAGATCGCCGCGGTGTAGGTCTTCTTGACGTCGATACACATCGGCGGCGCCTTGGCGAATTTCGAGGTCCGCTTCGACGAGCCGTCGGCCTTGGGACAGGGCGTGTCGCCGGTGATGGAGGCGCCGTCGGCCGGCGGGGTGAGGGTCGCGGCCTTCGGACCGGCACCAGTTGTCGTGCTCGACCCCTTCGATGCCGCCGATGAGGTCGTCGTGCTCGGCTTCGCTGTCGTGGACTTCTTGCTCGTGGCCCACACGATGAGGAGGAAGCCGCCGACGAACACTATGACGGTGACGGCGATCTGTGTGAGTCGTCGACGCCGGGCCATGGCCTCGGCCTCTTGGCGGGCC
>JAYTFP010000167.1:0-2778 GCA_043734285.1 Acidimicrobiaceae bacterium | reverse complement strand
TGATCACGCGGAATCGCCCGACCGCGGCGGCCTCGGGCATGACCGCCGACAGCATCGACCGCGCTTGCGGGCCCTGCACGGCGATGATCGCGCGTTGGGCGGTCACGTCGTCGAAGCGGATCCCGTCACCACCGCCGCCGAAGGCTGCGACCACGCGATCGGTGTTCGACGCGTTCGGCATGACGTCGAACACCTCGGGCTCGCGCCACCACACGATGATGTCGTCGGCCACCGAACCGTCGTCGTCGAGCAGGTGTGTGTACTGGCACCGACCCGGCTCGATCTTCGCGAGATCGTTGGTCAGCGCGATCTGCAACGCGTCGAACGCCGCGGGCCCGGTGACGCGCACGGTGCCGAGATGGCTCACGTCGAACGCGACGGCCGAGGTGCGACACGCGCGGTGCTCGGCAAGCGTGCCGGCGTCGTAGTTGAGCGGCATGTCCCAACCGCCGAACGGCACCATCTTGGCGCCGAGTTCGCGATGGACCGCGTCGAGGGGAGAGAGTCGAATCGTCACGGGGTGGACCATAGGGCCTGCGCCGAGCGCATCACCGTGCGACGTTCGAACGGTCAGGCGATCAGACCGCAGCCGAAGTCGGTGTGATCGGCGCCGCGGGTGCGTCGGGCGAGGCCGGACGAAACGCGACGATCCGAGCGTCGAGCTCTTCCTTCACGCTGCCGAGCGGCAGCACGTTGAGCACGCCCTGACCCGAGCGAAGCGCGTCGATGAGCTCTTCACCGTCGCGGACGAGCACCGACTTCGTGCCCGAGATCACGAGATTGGCCGTCGTGATGTCTTCGCCGAGATGATCCCGGAGGAACTGGAACACCTGGCGCACCTGCTCGAGCTTGATGCCGGCGTCGAGCAGGCTCTTGACGACCTTCAGCTCGAGGAGGTCACGGTAGGAGTACATCCTCCGGCTGCCGCTGCCGCTGGCGTCGGTCAGCGACGGGCGGATCAGGTCGGTACGTGCCCAGTAGTCGAGCTGGCGGTACGAGATCCCGACGATGTCGGCGGTTCGGCGCCCCGGAAATCCGGTCGATCGGTCGGCGGTACTCACGTTCAGCTCGCTCACGTCCACTCCGTCTCGTGCAGATGACATCACAGGAATTACGTCGACGTCACCCTACCTGGCGACTTTCTCCGAGACAACGATCCTGCCGCGAACAGTGGTGGAATGGCCGCGTTCAGCGAGATCCAGCGCCGAATTCGACGGCGTCAGGATCCGAAGTCGTCGGGATTCACTTGATCGATGAACTGCCGGAACTCCTCGACGACCTCATCGGGGTCGTCGTTGACGATGACCACCTCGGCGAGATCGTCGATCACACCAGCCTCTTCCATCACCGCGTTCTCGACGAAGATCGGACAGCCGATCCGGGCCGCGATCGCGATCGCATCGGAGGGCCGGCTCGACACCACGTGCATGGTGCCGAAGGCGCTGAGGTGCAGCTCGGCGAAGAACGTGCTGTCACGAAGCTCGGTCACGACGACCCGCTCGAGCACGGCGCCGAACGCCTCGAGCATGTCTTTGATCAGGTCGTGGGTGAGCGGCCGTGGCGTCTCGACGCCCTCGAGCACGAAAGCAATCGCGGTCGCCTCGGGCGCCCCGATGAAGATCGACAACGAGCGTTGGAGGTTGACGCGCTCACGCAACACCACGACGGGGGTGTTACTCGGTGCCTCGATGCGGACGCCGGCCAGCTCGACCTCGATCATCGGCCGAATCGTAGCCCCACGAAGCTCGGCTCAGAAGTGCGATCGGAGGGCCTGTCGGAGGAGCGCCTGGTGCAACGCCTCGCCGGCGTCGACCAGTTGTTCGAGCGACTCGACGGCACGTTCGTGCGATTTGGGATTGCGCTGCTTCAACAGCGGCAGAATCAGTTGCTCGTAGAAGCCGGCCTCACGGTCGGCGGCGTTCTTGTAGATCCGCAGGTGTCGCCCACTGACGCCGTGGCCGGCGAACTTCGCACACGCACGGACCACCGCGACCGACGTCGCGTCGAAAGTCGATTCGCCACCGACCATCACCGGCGCCACCAGACCGAATTCGATCAGCTCACGGATCGCCACGACGGACACGCCGGTGACTTCGGCGACCTCCGCGATGCCGAATCGGATACCGCCGTTGTCGGCCGACGACCTACCCGTCGACGCCTCGTCGGGCTCGTTCGACCCGCCCGAGGGCGAGATCGGAGACGCGGTCCGCTTGCCGAGACCTGCAGACGCGTGTCGCTTGGGCGCCTCCTGCAATGCGGCCAACCACGCGGCGGCGTCGGCCGGCTCTTTCGAGGACCGCCCCCGCGAGGTTCCGGCAGTCGTCGTCGGCGCAACAGGCGCGGGCGTTGCTCCGGAGGACGCCGGAGCAGTTGTCGACGACGGCGCAGACGAGGGCACGTCGGTCGGCGCGACGGGCTCGGCCCCGGCTTCGGTGAGGTCGCCCCCATCCGTCGTCGACCACAGGTTCGGCTGAGCCGGCGCATCGTCGTCGAAGTCGAGTGTCGACGACTGCTCGAGCTTCGCCTTGATCACCTTCAGCGGCAGGAAGTGGTCGCGCTGCTGGCGCAGGATCCAGCGGAGCCGCACGATGTCGGGCTCGTAGAACTTGCGGTAGCCCGAGGGCGTTCGCTCGGGATCGATGAGGCCCTGACTCTCGAGGAACCGGATCTTCGAGATCGTGACGTCGGGGAAGTCTTCCTGCACGAGCGACAGGACTTCGCCGATCGAGAGATGCGCGCCTGAGTCAGTCATCGCTGGCAGGCACCCCGAGCACGAAC
>JAYTFP010000166.1:0-6176 GCA_043734285.1 Acidimicrobiaceae bacterium | reverse complement strand
GTATGTCGGCCTCGAGAACCGTCATCCTCCCAGTCCTGGAGGCACTTTCCGCGGACGCGCGCACCCTCACACCATCCGGCTCATCGGTGGATCAAGGCTGAGTGGCCCCCTCCCCTTCAGCCGGGCGTCGCTCGAAGTTGCGGCGACGTCTCACCTTCGGAGTGGCGTCGGTTGCGCTCCTTCTGGCCGGTGGTCTCGGCGCCTGGTGGAAAGTTGCGCTGAATCAGGCGAACGACTCCCGCATCAAGCAAACGGGGAACGATTCCAACTGGGTAACGCATGTCGCGCAGTGTCAACGGACGCCGCTCTCCAACGTGAAGTCGACCTCCAGGATCGTTCCCCAAGTGCCCGAGCTTGCCGAGGTCAATCAAGCGCTCTCGAAGGTGCTTGATGCTCCGCGCTGGAGGCTGGCCACGAGGACGCATGACATGCGCGGGGCCCGCGATTACCCGATCCAAACGACGATCGTCTCCCACAGCGGCACGGACTATCTGATCGAGCGATCCGACGGACCGTCCCTCCTTCTGTCACCCGACTCTGCGCTCGTCCATCAGCCGGGAAGCGCGTTCTGGGTTCCGAGCTGTCCGGCTTGGCCGTTCCTGCTGGCGAGCGATCGAGTGACGTGCATCAACAGAACGTCGAGCGGTCTAGACGTTGTGTTCGAATGGAAAGAACTCAGAGAGGCGCCATGCGACCAACCCGGAATCGCGCCCAGCGGCAACCTCGACGACCGTGCCGTCGTGAGGAGCGGAACGCTCATCAGCCTTCAGCGAATCCTCACCTATCCGGATTCCCGCACCGAGATCCTGACGACGCCCGAGGTGCCAATCGACGTGGAGGGACCGTGGTTCTTTCAACAGGTCCCGACATGGTTCGAGCAATGGTCGGACTCATGACCGGCGGGGACGTCTCGCCATCCGGGATTGGTACTCCCATTCCACATTGGGCCGAAAATGGTTGGTTCGGCTGACACGCGACGTCCCCGTGGTGCCGAAATTCGGCGGGACGTGGAATCTACCTACTTGTGGAGTGCGGCGGGCCGGGTTCAGAGCGGACGCCAGTCGCTCCGTTGACGATCCTCTGCATGAGAGATGGGGCACCTCACACCACGTCACCGCGAATTTCCATCGCGCCGCGGACGGAGCCGACGACTCGGCTCGACCAATTCGCTGTGACGTGGTGCCGAGTCTCGGGGCGAAGGTGCGCAGGTGTGCAGCGCGACGGCGCGAGACCGCCTCAGGGACGCGGCGGAAGGTTTTCGAAGACGGCGGGGCGCTGCTCGGACTTGGCCGCGAACTCCTCCATCATGTCGCCCGGCTGGAACATCCCGGCCTGCCAGGTCGCCACGTGGCGAAGGCTGTCGGCGGTCGAGTGATCACGCGCGAAGTTGATCATCTCCTTCGTGCCCCAGATCGCCAGCGGCGACTTCGCGGCGATGCGAGCGGCGATCGCGAGCACGCCGTCGACCAAGGACTCGTGATCGTCGAACACGTGGTTGACGAGCCCGATCTCGTGCGCTCTCGCCGCCGGTAGGCGGTCGCCGGTGAAGGCCATCTCGCGGGCGACACCCTCGGGGATGATCTTCGGCAGTCGCTGGAGCGTGCCCACGTCGGCCGTCATCCCGATGTTGATCTCGTAGATGCTGAAGAACGCGTCGGCGCTGGCGTATCGCATGTCGGCCGCGCACACCATGTCGACCGCACCGCCGATGCATCCGCCCTGGATCGCAGTGAGCACCGGCATGCGCGCCGACTCGAGCACGCTGAAGCTGCCCTGCAACTTCTGCACGACCTCGTGCAGGTAGGCGCGCTGTCGTCCGATCTCGGTGACCTGCGGATCGCCGAGCAGCGAGCTCTGGCCGGCGAAAACCGACAGATCCATGCCGGCGGAGAAGTGGCGGCCGGTCGACGAGATGACGATGGCGCGTGCCGACGCGTTGCGATCGATCTCCCCGACGATCTGGGGCAACTCGCTCCAGAACTCGGCCGTCATCGTGTTCAGCTCGTCCGGCCGGCAGAGCTGGAGATGCGCGACCTGCTCGATGATCTCGACCTTGAAACAGGTGGCCATGTGGAGTCCCTCCGACAGGAATCGGGCAGAGATTGAGTGCCGGTAGAGTACCGGCTCGTGCAGACCGCCCCGATTGAGCCCGCCGTGAGCGCCCCGCACCCGTACCGCCTGCCCCGCGTGGTCGTGCCCTCGCACTACCGGCTGACGATCGAGCCCGATCTCAGCGGGGGCACGTTCCGTGGCTCGGTCGAGATCGACGCCGAGGTCCGTGAGCCGACCCGCACGATCCTGTGCAACTCGCTCGACCTCGACATCGCCACCGCGAACGTGACGTCGGGCGGCCGGCAGTCCCGAGCGACCGTCAGCGTGATCGCCGACGACGAACGCATCGCCATCGAGCTGGCGACCGAGCTCACTGCGGGTCCCATCACGATTTCGATGACGTTCTCCGGTGCGTTCAACGAACAACTCGTGGGCTTCTACGCCTCGACGTTCCAGGCTGACGGACACGACCATGTGATGGGCGTGACGCAGTTCGAGGCGCCGCACGCGCGCCGCGCGTTCCCGTGCTGGGACGAGCCCGAGTTCAAGGCCACGTTCGACATCAGCATCGTGTGTGACGCGTCGATGGTCGCGATCTCCAACGAGGCCGAGCGGGCACGCACGAACCTCGACGACGGTCGGGTGCGTTTCGATTTCGATCGCACGATGCCGATGTCGACCTACCTCGTCGCCTGGGTGATCGGCGACCTCACCGTCACCGAGGGTGCCGCACGTTCGGCGTCGGGCACACCGGTCCGCCTCGTGCACCGTCCGGGCCAGGAGCACCTGACGTCGTTCGCGCTCGACTGCGCGGTGCACGCGCTCGACTGGTTCGAGCAGTACTACGGGATCGCCTATCCCGCGTCGAAGCTCGACCTCGTCGCGGTGCCCGACTTCGCCTTCGGGGCAATGGAGAACCTCGGCTGCGTGACGTTCCGCGAGAGCTTGTTGCTGCTCGACGCTGATCGGGTGAGCCGTTCCGAGATCGAGCGGGCGGCCACCGTGATCGAGCACGAGATCGCGCACATGTGGTTCGGCGATCTGGTGACGATGAAGTGGTGGAACGGCATCTGGCTGAACGAGGCGTTCGCCACGTTCATGGAGATGTCGTGCGGCGATGCCTACCGGCCCGACTGGCATGTCTGGACGTCGTTCGGCATGTCGAAGGTGCAGGCGTTCGACACCGATGCGTTGGCGTCGACCCGGCCGATCGAATACGAGGTCCACGGCCCGGCCGACGCGGAGGGGATGTTCGACATCCTCACCTACGAGAAGGGCGCGGCGGTGCTGCGCATGATCGAGCAGTGGATCGGGCCCGACGCGTTCCGCGATGGCGTGCGCGCGTACCTCGATGAGTTCCGCTACTCGAACACCGACACGGCCGACCTGTGGGCCGCACTCGCCCGCGGTACCGGCCAGCCGGTGGGCGAGATCATGGACTCGTGGATCCTCCAGGGTGGTCATCCACTCGTGACGGTCGACCTGGCCGGTAGCCGCATGAAGCTGTCGCAGCAGCGCTTCACGTTCCACGGCGGCGACGCCACCGACGAGCCGCGGTGGTCGATCCCGCTGCGCGTCCGCGCGTCTGTCGCAGGTGAGACCGTCGAGCACCATGTGCTGCTCAGCGACACGACGATGGACCTCGAGCTCGGGGGCGAGCCCGAGTGGGTCGACGCCAACCCCGACGCGACCGGCTTCTTCCGAACGCACTACGCGGGCGGCGCGATCGAGGCGCACAACCGACGGCTGCCGGCGATGGAGGCAGTCGAGCGGTTCGCTCTGCTCGACGATGCCTGGGCCGCCCTGCTCAACGGCAGCGGTGAGCTCGCTCCCGTCGTCGCGACGATCCGCGGTATCGCAGCGACCGAGACCGACGCATCGATCTGGCGACGCATCGGCTCAGCCATGGGATCGCTCCGGCTGCTCGGCGGCGGCGACCACGCGCCCGCGGTGGCGCGGCTGACTCGCGACCTCATCGGCGATCGGCTGACCGCGCTCACTGAACGCATCGACCACGCTGACCTCGACCACGAGGCGCCCGACCAGGCGAGCGACGACGACCGAGACCTGCGCGGCATCCTCTTCCGACTCGCCGGTGTCGTGGGCGACGACGGCGACGTGGCGGCGCAGGCGACCCGTTGGTTCTCCGAACTGCTCGCGGATCCGACCAGCCTCGACGGGTCGTTGACGACTGCCGTGCTCGAGGTCGTCGCGGCGCAAGGTGGCACTGCCGAGTTCGACCAGATCGTCGACCTCTACCGAACCGCGACCACCCCGCAGGACGAGTTGCGTGCGCTCGGGGCGCTCGCGTGCTTCGACGAGGTCGAGCCGGCGCGTCGCCTCTGTGCGATGTCGCTCGACGAGATCCGCTCGCAGAACGCGCCGTTCACGCTGGCGCAGGCGATGGGCAACCCCGGCGTCGGCATCGACTACTGGCGGTTCGTCACCGAGCACTGGGACGCGATGAACGAGCGCTTTCCGAGCAGCAGCATCGTGCGGATGGTCGGCGGCGTGAGGTCGTTCTTCGATGCCGAGGCCGTATCGTCGGTGCAGCGGTTCTTCGACGACCAGGACATCCCACAAGGCCGAATGTCCCTCTCACAACACCTCGAGCGCACCCGGGTCAACGTGGCACTGCGCGCACGCGTGCTCGACGAATTCGGGGCTGCCCTCACCGGTGCGTGACGTGAGAGGGCGGGCGCCGGGGGTCGCCGTGTTCGCCGTCGAGGACGACGCGGCGCAACTGATCTGGACCGATCTCGGGCCGGGCTCGGTCGACATCACGTGTCGCGATCATCACTCGGTGGTCGCATCTGGTGCGGGTCCGGGATCGGTCGTGTTCGACGGTCTCACCCCCGACACCGACCACACCGCCGTGTTCCGCCCCGAGTCTGGTCGGCCGACCACGCGACGGTTCCGCACGTTGTCGCCGCCGCCCGGCGAGGAGGTGTTCCGGTTCGCCACGGTCTCCGATCTGCACATCGGCCGGGGCCACTTCGGGTTCGTGAAGTTCATCCGGGAGGGCCCCGTCGAGGTGCCCCATCCGCTGCGGTGCGGACGCGCCGCGATCGACGAGTTGCTGGCGTGGGGCGCTCAGCACCTGGTCATCAAGGGCGACCTCGTCGACCAGGGGCGACCCGAGCAGTGGGACGACGCGCGCGCGCTGCTCGCCGACGTGCCCATTCCCGTCGACCTCATCGCCGGCAATCACGACAACAGCCATCCGCGCTCGGTCGACCCGTGGGTCGAGGCCGATCGCGTCGGGCTGAGGTTGCACCGCGACATCTCCACGGTCGACGTGCCCGGCCTACGGATGGTGCTCATGGACTCGACGACGCGGGGCGTCGACATCGGGCGCTGGCGTCACCTCGACGATGATGCCGCGGAGGCGGTTGCCGGTGCCGCGGGCGCCGCAATGTTGATCGTGCACCACCACCCGATGCCGCTGCCGTTCCCGACCTTCCTGCCGCGGGGCATCCCCGCGCTGAGTGCGCGTCCGTTCATCCGCAATCTGGTTCGCGCCAACCCGGCGCTGATGGGTACGTCGGGACACACCCACCGCAACCGGCGCCGCGACATCTGTGGGGTGCCGTGGAGCGAGGTGGGCTCACCGAAGGACTACCCGGGCGGATGGGCCGGCTACGCGGTGCACGAAGGCGGCATCCGCCAAGTCGTGCGCCGCGTCGAACGCCAGGACTGCCTCGAGTGGCTCGAACTCACGGGCAAGGCCGCGATGGGCCTGTGGCGCATCTGGTCACCCGGCACCCTCGATGACCGTTGCTTCAGCTACACGTGGCCGAAGCGCTGATCTCACTCGCCCCCGTGGACGGGGATCGTTCCATCGCCTCGGAGTCGACCTTGCGCGTATGCGAGGCGACGTTCGATCAACTCGGTGTCACCTTCCGCGAGGATCGACAGGATCGCGGCCGCAGCCTCCCAGGATGCAACGAGGACGTCGGCGCCGGCCCTGACCGCGACGATCGCGTCGTTGACGCTCGGATCGATGAGAAGCCTGCCGCGTGCACTCGGCATCCGCCGCTGAAGCGCGTCCGCGTCGGTGCCGACGTGCAGCGCGGCCGTCACCGCGACCGGGTCGACGGGGACCGATGTTCGCTCGCGAACCT
>JAYTFP010000165.1:0-1844 GCA_043734285.1 Acidimicrobiaceae bacterium | reverse complement strand
GTCGTGGATGCGACCGCCCCCCGACCCCTTGTGGGTCGACTTGCCCGTATCTTCCTCGAGGTGTGCCCGCTCGATGCCGCAACGCTTGCCGTCGGGCAGTTCGAGCCAGCCCTCGACGTTGATCGGAAGGTCGTATTGGCTGATCTGATAGTCCTTGGGCTGATCGGGATAGAAGTAGTTCTTGCGCGAGAAGACCGACCGGCGGACCTCGCAGTTGAGGGCCAGACCGGCACGCATCGCCAACTCGACGGCCTGGCGGTTGAGCACCGGCAGACTGCCCGGCAGCCCGAGCGACACGGGGTCGATGTTGGTGTTGGGCTCACCGCCGAAGACGTTGCGGCTCGACGAGAACAGCTTCGTCTCGGTCGCCAACTCGGCGTGCACCTCGAGGCCGATCACCGTCTCCCAACCCTCGGGGATGCCGCTCTTGGTCGCCTGGCTCATGGCGCCACCCCTTCGAGGACCGCCGCGGCGCGGAACATCACGACCTCACCGAGCGTCGGGCCGAGCACCTGCACGCCGACCGGCATGCCGTCGTCACCGGTGCCGAACGGCACCGACATGGCGGGGTGCCCCGCGAGGTTGGTGGGGATCGTGCAGACGTCGTTCATGTACATGGTCATCGGGTCGTCGGTCTTGTCACCGAATGCGAACGCGGTGGTCGGCGACGTGGGCGACAGCAGCAGGTCGAACCGTTCGTAGGCGGCGTCGAAGTCGCGCATGATCAGCGTGCGGATCTTCTGCGCGGTGCCGTAGTAGGCGTCGTAGTAGCCGGCCGACAGGGCGTAGGTGCCGAGCATGATGCGGCGCTTGACCTCGTCGCCGAAGCCCTGTGTTCGGGTCAACTCGTACATCTCGGGCGTGGTCGGCGCGTCGACGCGGAGGCCGAACCGCACGCCGTCGTAACGCGACAGGTTCGACGACGCCTCAGCCGGAGCGAGCACGTAGTACGCCGACAATCCGTATGCCGCAGCCGGGACCGAGACCTCGTCGATCACCGCGCCCGCCTTCGCGAGCGCCTCGGCCGCCTGGTGCACGCGGGCGGCGACGTCGGGGGCGATGCCCTCACGCATGAACTCGGTGACAATGCCGATGCGAAGGCCGTCGACGCCGTCATCGAGGTGTCCGATGATGTCGGGCACCTCGACGGGGATCGACGTCGAGTCGAGCGGATCGTGCCCGGCGATCACCTCGAGCATCAGCGCCGCGTCGGCGACGGTGGTCGCGAACGGGCCGATCTGGTCGAGCGAACTCGCGAACGCGACGAGGCCGTAGCGCGACACCAGCCCGTACGTCGGCTTGACGCCGACCACGCCGCACAGCGACGCGGGTTGGCGGATCGATCCGCCGGTGTCGGAACCGATCGACAGCGGCACGTACCCGGCCGCGACCGCCGCCGCGCTGCCGCCCGACGAACCCCCGGGGACGCGCGTCACGTCGCGCGGATTGCGCGTCGCTCCGAACGCCGAGTTCTCGGTCGACGAGCCCATCGCGAACTCGTCCATGTTCGTCTTGCCGACGCTGATCGCGCCCGCCTCGGCCAGCTTCGTCACCACCGTCGCGTCGTAGGGCGGGATCCAACCCTCGAGGATCTTCGAGCTGCAGGTGGTCTCGACGCCGCGCGTGCACATGTTGTCCTTGAGGGCGATCGGCACGCCGGCCAGTCGACCGACCGTCTGGCCCTTCGCGATCCGCTCGTCGATCGCGGCCGCGGCCGACATCGCCTGGTCGCTGTTGATCAGGTTGAAGGCGTGGATCTCGTCGTCACGGCTGCCGATCGCGGCGAGCGCATCGCTGAGCACCTCGACGGCCGACCGCTCACCGGCGCGGATCTGCGCCGCGAT
>JAYTFP010000164.1:0-6989 GCA_043734285.1 Acidimicrobiaceae bacterium | reverse complement strand
TGGAACGCGCGCTGCTCACGAACGACACGACGGTGAAGTACGTCGCCGATCACGGCTCGCGCAAGACGCCGTTCCCGTTCAACGTCGCCACGCTGTGGTCGGCGCTCGAGGGGTCGATCCTGCTCTGGTCGACGCTGTTGTGCGTGTTCTGTGTGCTCGTCGCGATGAAGTTCCGTCGACGGCTGACCGATCCACTTGTCGCGTGGGCGATGGCCGTGCTGTTCCTCGTCGGCGCGTTCTTCTTAACACTCATGCTCGGTCCGGCCCAGGTGTTCGAGTCGTTCGCACCGAGTCCGGGGTTCGATGGGCCCGGACCCAATCCGCTGCTGCAGAACCACATCCTGGTGGCGTTCCACCCGCCGATGCTCTACCTCGGCTACGTCGGTTTCGTCGTGCCGTTCGCGTTCGCGATCGCCGCGCTCATCACCGGCCGTGTCGGTGAGGGCTGGCTCGCGGAGACCCGCCGCTGGACGCTGTTCGCGTGGGGCTTCCTCACCGCCGGCATCATCCTCGGCGCCTGGTGGAGCTACGAGGTGTCCGGTTGGGGCGGCTACTGGGCGTGGGACCCGATCGAGAACGCGTCGTTCCTGCCGTGGCTCACCGGCACCGCGTTCCTGCACTCGGTGATGGTGCAGGAACGGCGCGGGATGCTGCGAGTCTGGAACCTGACGCTGGTCTGCTCGACGTTCAGCCTCACCATCCTCGGCACGTTCCTCGCCCGGTCGGGCGTCGTCGAGTCGGTGCACGCCTTCAGCAACGGCACGATCGGCCCGACCCTGCTCGGCTTCTTCGGGTTCGTCGTGCTGGTGTCGGTCGGGCTCATCGGTTGGCGCGGCGATCGACTGCGCTCGCCGGGATCGATCGACTCGCTGATGTCTCGCGAGGCCGCGTTCATGGCGAACAACCTGCTGTTCGCCGCGTTCGCGTTCGTCGTGCTCCTGGGCACCGTGTTCCCGCTGATCGTCGAGGCGCTCAACGGCGACCGCATTTCGGTCGGAGCGCCGTTCTTCGATCGCATGTCCATGCCGATCGGATTCGTGCTGCTGTTCCTCATGGCGGTCGCGCCCGTTCTGCCGTGGCGAGCCGCGTCGACCGATCTCCTCCGCGAGCGCCTCTGGTGGCCGGCCTGCGCGTCGGTCGCCGGTCTCGCGCTGGCGGTCGGCCTCGGTGCCCGGGGAGTGACACCGCTGCTCGCGTTCTGGCTCGGCGGGTTCGCGGTCGGCTCCGCGGCCCGCCAGCTCGCGCTGGCGACGCGCCGACAGGGTTGGCGCGGCCTCGTCGGCCGGGCCAACGGCGGCATGATCGTGCACATCGGCACGATCATCGTGGCTGTCGCGCTCGCTGCCAGTCAGGCCTACATCCGGCAGGGCGAATTCGAGCTCGCCGAGGGGCAGACGACGACTGTCGCGGGCCACCGCTTCACCTATGAGCGCACCCACGTCGTCGACACGGCGACACGCCGTGAGGTGCGCGCCCGTTTCGTGGTCGACGGATCCGGCACGCTCGAACCGTCGCGGAACCACTACCTCGCGACGGGACAGGCCATCCCGCGTCCCTCGGTGCGCGTCGGTGTGCGCGAAGACCTGTACCTCACGCTGATCGACGAGCCGGCGGCCGACACTGGTCACATCCGCGTGCGCATCGTGGTGCAGCCGCTGATCGTCTGGCTCTGGATCGGCGGGATGATCATGGTCGGGGGTACCGCGCTGGCGGCATTCCCCGGGCGGCGCCGCAATCCGCTCGACCCGGTGTCGCAGGCACCGACCGCGGCCGGCGCCGGTCCCGAGCCCCTCCCCGACGAGGTGACGGTCTCGTGAGCCGCCGATCTGCGCTGGTGGCCCTGGTTGCCGCGGTCGCGGTCGTCCTGCTGATCGTCCTCTTCGCGACCGCGCCGACCGATCCCGATCGCCAGGGCGCCGATCCGCTCGACGACCGTCCCGCGCCGGCGATCAATGCCACCGACACCGCCGGCCGCCCGTTCCACATCGACGACTACCGCGGCCACTGGTTGGTCGTGAACTTCTTCGCGACATGGTGCACGCCGTGCAAGATCGAGCACCCCGAGCTCGTCGCGTTCAGTCGTGCGCACTCGACCAAGGGCGACGCTGCGGTGGTGAGCATCGCCTACGACGACGAGGCGCCCGCGATCGCCGACTTCTTCAAGAAGAACGGCGGTGACTGGCCGGTCATCTCGAAGAACACGGCGGGCATCTCGCTCGCCTACGGCGTGGTGAAGCTGCCCGAGTCGTTCCTCGTCGACACGTGCGGGACCGTCGTGCACAAGTTCGTCGGCGGAGTGACCGCCGCGGGCATCGATGCCGAGATCGCGAAGCGCGGCGGCGGGTCGAAGTGAGACCGCGTCAACGTCGCACGGCGTGGTTACTGCTACTCGTCGCGGTGATCGCCTTGCTCGTGCTCGGCGCCCGGAGCGCGCCGACGACCGGCTACTCCGAGGACCACGTCTACGCGCTCGCCTCGCAGATGAAGTGCCTCCAGTGTGTCGGCGAATCGGTCGCGAACTCGCAGGCGCAGATCGCCGTGCAGATGCGCGACGAGATCCTCTCGTACTTCGCCGACCGCTACGGCAAGCGAGTGCTGTTGAAGCCGTCGTCGTCGGGGCTCGCCGCGCTGGTGTGGATCGTGCCCGTCGTGGTGATCGCGACCGCGGTGACGATGATGCTGCTGACGATCAGCCGGTCGCGGTCGTTGCGCCTCAGCCAAGGCGATTCGTCGCTGACATCACGCGATCGAGAGCTCGTCGAGGCAGCGCGTCACGAGCACGATGCCGATGGCGACGATCCCGACGAGTCGGATGACGGCGATGGCTGATCCACGGTCGAGGCGGGGTAGGGCAATCGACCCGGATCGGCTCGGGCACCTCGAGGAGGAGAAGTCATTCCTGCTGCGGTCGCTCGACGACCTCGATCGCGAGCTGGCCGCCGGTGACGTCGACCGGGTCGACTACGACGAACTCCACGAGGGGTATGTCGCCCGCGCCGCCGCGGTCATGCACCAGATCAAGGACGCCAAGGCGGGTCTCGGCGAGTTGGCTGCGCAGCGCACCGGCACCGGACGCCGGGTCGCCTGGGTCGGCGCGGTCGTCGTGTTCGCGACGGTGGCGGGCATCCTCCTCGCGCGGGCCTCGGGCTTTCGGGGAACCGGCACGTCGCTCACCGGTACGGGCGCCGCGCCCGACGAGCAGTTGGCGCAGTGCGAGGGCCAGCTCGCGAAGGACCCGAAGGCCAGCCTCGCCTGCTTCGACAAGTTGTTGAAGGCCGCTCCCGACGACGTCGAGACGTTGACCTACGGCGGCTGGGCGAAGGTACAGGCCGGCGACGTGAAGGCGGGTCTGGCCGACCTCGATCGGGTGATCGCGATCGACCCGAAGTATCCGAACGTATACGTCTTCAAGGCGTCGTTGCACAAGACGGTCGGTGACTTCACCGCTGCGCAGGCCGACCTCGATCGCCTCTACTCGCTCAACCCGGCCGCGATCGTGCTCGACGAGGTGCAGAGCAAGGGTCTCGACAAGGCGGTCGCCGAGGGGCTGTTGTCGCCGGCGACCGGGCAGTGCTGGACATCGGCCGAGGCGGCGATGACCGACTCGATCAACCTCAACACGCCCGACGCGTCGACGGTCGAGAGTGATGCTGACAAGCAGAAGCGCGCGCAGACCGCGTCGAAGCTGACCGAGGCGATGCAGTGTCTCGACAAGGTCGTGGCGGCCGGCCCCGACATCACCGCGCTGGAGATCCGCGGACTCGGTCTGCTCGCGCTCGACTTCACCATCGGCAGCAACCCCAACGGTGACGACGCGATCCTCAATCGTGCTCGTCAATCGGCCGACGCCGCGGTGACGGCCGCGCCCAGCGATCCGACCGCGCACCTCATCAGGGGCACGGTCGCGGTCGTGCGGGGCGACACCGGGTTCGCCACGAGGGACCTCCAGATCGCGAAGTCGGGGCGCGTGTCGCCGCTGTTCCGCGCCTTCCTGTCGCTCGACGGGCTGTCGAAGGCGATCGATGACGGCACCGCGGCCGGCACGACGACCACCACGACGACGACCCGTTAGCGAAGGATCTCGGCCTCGCCCGCGGTCACGATCTGGCGCACGAGTTCGGTGATCTCGGGCGGCGCCTTCGTCGGTGATCCGGCGTCGAGCGGGGGCTGTGGGTCGTACTCGATGGCGAGCTGGATGGCCTGGGCCACCTCGACGCCGGCGAGTTCGATCGCCAGGTGCAGCGCCATGTCGATCCCTGCCGACACTCCCGCGGCGGTGATGACCTTGCCCTGCACGACCACGCGCTGCAGTGTCGGCGTCGCGCCGTAGTCTCGGAGCTTCTCGAGGCTGCACCAGTGGGTCGTGGCCTCGAGGCCGTCGAGCACGCCCGCCGCGCCGAGCACGAGCGAGCCGGTGCACACCGAGGTCGTCCAGGTCGTGTGCTCGTGTGCGCTGCGCACCCACTCGATGATCGGATGGCCGTCCCGCAGGATGCGCCGGGTCATCATGCCGCCGGGCACGACGAGGATGTCAGGTTGGGGCACCTCGTCGAAGGTGTTCTCGATGTCGAAGTGCAGCAGGCCGAGGTCGTCACTGAGACGCCCGCGCGAGGCAGCCACGACGACGACCTCAGCACCCGGGACGCGGGTCAGCACCTGGTAGGGCCCGATCGCGTCGAGGACGGTCAGTCCCTCGTACAGAGCGATCGCGATCTGCATGTCGCCTCCTGGTGGCCCGGCCGCCGCGGCCGTGTGGAAAGGTACTGGTCGGCCGCTCCCGAGGGACGGCGATTTCTCGAGAGGAGACGGCTGGTGTCGGTGCGAATCGGAGGGGGACAGGGCTTCTACGGCGACGGCCACGCACCGGTCTCCGATCTGCTCGAGTCGGGGCTCGACTACCTGGTGTGCGAGGCACTCGCCGAGTTGACTCTCGCGATCCTCCAGAAGGATCGTCAGCGCGACGAGTCGCTCGGGTACGCCCGAGATCTCCCGCTCTACGTCGGCGAGGCGTTGCCGTACCTGCTCGACGGACGGACCAAGTTCATCACCAACGCGGGTGGCATCAACCCGATCGCCGCGGGTCGCGCGGTCGTCGACGGGCTGGCCGCCTTCGGGGCCAGCGGTCTCACGATCGCCACCGTCGTCGGCGATGACATCCGGCCGCACGCCGATGCGCTGTCACTCGCCGACGACGCGCTGTTCGCCAACGCCTACCTCGGTGCGGCGCCCATCGTCGAGGCGCTCGCCGGTGGGGCCGACATCGTCATCACGGGTCGCGTCGCCGACGCGTCGCTGTTCCTCGCGCCGTTGATCCACGAGTTCGGCTGGTCGATGGACGACTACGACCGGCTCGCCGCAGGGGTGACCGCGGGGCACCTGCTCGAGTGCTCGGGCCAGATCACCGGGGGCAACTACTCGGGCGACTGGTGGGTCAACGCCGATCCGTTCCGCGTCGGTTTCCCGATCGGCGAGTGCGAGGCCGACGGCTCGTTCGTCATCACCAAGCCTGCGGGGACCGGCGGCCGCGTCACGTTCGACACCGTCCGCGAGCAACTGCTCTACGAGGTGCACGACCCGCGGGCGTACCTCAACCCCGATGTCACTGCCGATTTCACCAGCGTCGTGCTCGAGGATCTGGGTGATGACCGCGTCCGCATCAGTGGGGTGCTGGGGTCGGCCCCACCTGAGACGTACAAAGCGCTCGTGTGCCGGCCGTCGGGGTACGCGGGCGAGGCCCGCATCGCCTATCCGTGGCCCGATGCCGAGGCGAAAGCGCGCGCCGCGGTCCGATTCCTGCGCCGCCGCGCCGATGAGATCGGCATGGACGTCGAGGAGTGGCACGAGGAGTACTTCGGTGTCGATGCGTTCGGCGGTCCTACGGTCGCCGTGTCGGGATCAGCGTCGGAGCCTCCGGAAGTCATCGCGCGTCTCGCGTGGCGATGTGCGACTCGCGACGAGGCCGCGCGGCTCGCCCGCGAGGGTGGCCTGCTCGGACTGTCGGGCCCACCGATGATCGCCAGTATCGGTCGCACGCGCGACGGTCGCCCGTCGCAGCTGCTGCGCGTCGACGCGATGGCGGTGGCGCGCGACCTCGTCGACGCCCAGGTCCGCGTCGACCTGCACGCGATCTGACAGTCGCTGTGACGCGACGGCTCGGCCGGGTCAGACCTTGATCGTCGTGTAGTCGCCCGAGACGAACGCGTCGTTGGCCCAGTGCAGGGCCCACAACGACCCCTTCGAGCAGCCGGACTTGCCGGGGATCTGCATGCCGCGTTGCTGCGCCCTGTGCACGAGATCGGGAATCACGTCGCCGTGGCTGCACAGCACCGCGTCACGTCCGGTCGCTGCCAGACGCTCGACGACCTTCCATGCCCGGTCGACATCGGTGCCCTCGAGGAGCGCGTCGTCGGTGACGACGACCAGGCCGAGCTCCTGTGCGAGCGGTTCGACCGACTCGAGGCACCGAGGCGCGGGACTCGACCGGATTTCGTCGACCGGCCGGCCGTCCATCACCTCGGCGAGCAGCTTCGCCTGCTGCCGACCGACCTCGTCGAGTCGTCGCTCGAGGTCGTCAGGATCATCCTCGTCGCGGGATCCGGCAGAGCCGTGCCGCACCAGGTAGATGGTCACCCGCGAACTCTAGGACGGGTTCGGAGCGAGAATTTGCAAGAATGACCCGATGACGGTGCTGGCGTTGCGGGAACTGTGCGGGGTCCGGTCGGGCGACAAGGGTGACATCAGCGACCTGTCACTCTTCGCCGATTCGGTCGAGGCCTACGAGGTGATCCGCTCCGAGGTGACCGCCGATCGTGTTCGGGCCCATGTCGGGTCACTCGTGCGGGGCACGGTCGTGCGCTACGAGGCGCCCAATGTGATGGCGCTCAAGTTCGTGATGACCGACGCGCTCGGCGGGGGAGCGCCCCGCTCGCTGCGAGCCGACAATCTCGGCAAGACCCTCGGTGCGGCGCTGTTGCGGCTCGAGATCGATG
>JAYTFP010000163.1:0-12536 GCA_043734285.1 Acidimicrobiaceae bacterium | reverse complement strand
GACCCCGACCGCGTCACACCACAGCCGCCGCGCGATGAGAAATGCAAGGTACGCGGTCAGTGCGCCGAGGACGCACTGCACGACGACGACCGCCTCTCGGTGCTCACCGACGATCCGGTAGATCGCAGCGATGAAGGCCGGGTAGCCAGGCGGGCGGAAGAACGCGGGCTGGAATCCGGCGGGCGTGTTCTTGCCCAGCACGCCGTGGCGCGCCAGCGAGATCGCGACGTCCTCGAAGTCGGCCTGATCCTTGTCGGAGAACGGCACCTCGCGCAGGTGCAGGACCCACGCGACCCGCGACGCGACAGTGAACGCCAACGTGACACCGAGACCCACCCGGAGACGTCGGTCCATCGAGGTCACAGGCCCCTCGAGAGCGCCTGGTCGAGCACGTCGCCGACCTCGGGCGCGAGGCTCCGCGCGTAGGGGGCGGCCAGGTGGTTCAGGTCGCGATAGAGCAGGAGGTTGCCGTCGATGACCGGACACCGCGCCGCGGGGCAGATCCACGGAACCGTGTCGACATAGGTCGCACCGATGTTTCGGGCGATCTCGCGAACGGTCGAGTGAACCGAGGGATCGAACGACCGCGATGTCACGATGTCGCAGGGCGAGATGTCGAGCACGTGTTCAGCCAGGCACCACCCCGGATCCGTCTGCGGCTGGGGCACATCACCGAGCACGACGAGCCGGGTCGACGAGAACCGGGCCGCCGACCGACGCGCGACGTCGAGGTAGTCGGCTCGGCTCGACTGGCGCAGTTGGGCAGCGTCGTAGTCGGCCAGTACGAGCACGTCGGGGCGCACCACGCCGAGCTGTGCGACGAACGTCGACCAGGAACGGTGGCAGTCCATGTCTGGCTGCGAGATCCCCATCGCGACGTCGACCCAGGGGCAACCCGCCTCGAAGAAGACCAGGAGTCGCGAGTGCCGCCGGCGGGCCGCCTCCTCGAACGCGGGGATCCAGTGCGCGGCGTGCGAATCACCCATGAGGGCGATCGTCGTCGTGCCTGACGTGTCACCCCGGACGCAGATCGGCGGAAGGTAGCTACCGCCCGGACCGGTGAGCGACATCTGGGGACAGCCGCGGGGCGGGTAGAAATCGCGGAACGACTGGGTCGCGAGGATCGGCGGGTCGAGGTCGGACGGGACGTAGGTCGTCACGACGCCGGGTCGTGACGGCTTCCCCGCGTCGAGGACGGGTCGCGAGCTGAACACCGAAGCGACGAGAACGACGACGGCGGTCAGCCCCGCGCCGACGACGAGCACCGTGCGGGGATCCGCGGACATTCGCAGTCGCCACCTGATCGGCCGCTCGATGAGGAGATGCGATCCGACGGCGAGAGCCAGCGAGATGGCGACGGCGATGACCTTGTTGCCAGGGGTCGACTCACGTTCGCGGAGGAAGAGGAAGATGACGGGCCAGTGCCACAGGTAGAGCGCGAACGAGATCGCGCCGAGGCCCGCGAGCGGTCGCAGCGACAGCAGTCGCGCCGGGCCCCAGGTCACGGACGGCTCGACGCCGCCGATCACGAGGACGGCGCCGAGGACCGGCAGCGTCGAGCGCCACCGCAGATCGAGCGGACCCGAGAGGAACTGGTCGGCCGCGATCAGGACCATCGCGAGTCCGGCCCAACCGGCGACGGCGGTCACGGCCCCGGGAACCCGGGTGAGGCGGGGTGCGACGATGGCCACGAGCGCGCCGGCCAGGATCTCCCAGACCCGTGTTGGCAACAGGTAGAAGGCCGCGAGCGGGGAGGACGGCGCGATCAGCAGCATCGACGTGAGTGAGACGGCGCCGAGCCCGACGGCGACCGCCGCGAGCGACCTGCGTCGCGGCTGCGCAGCGCGACCCGCGATGACGAGGAGGACGGCCGGCCACAACAGGTAGAACTGTTCTTCGGTCGCCAGTGACCAGAAGTGCTCGAACGGCGACGGAGCGAACGTGTTCAGCCCGTACGAGACGTGCCAATGGACCGCCCAGAGATTCCATCCGAACAACGCCGTCGAGCGGACCTCGGCGCCGTAGTGGGTGACGATCGAGCCGAGTCGAAGCGCCAGTGCGGCGAAGACCGCGCTGATGACGACCAGCGAGAGCGGCACGAGTCGACGGACTCGACCCGCGTAGAATTCTGCGAGCACGCGTGGTTCACCTCGGCGGTCGAGGAGCCGTGTGGTGATCACGAACCCGGAGATGACGAAGAAGACGTCCACGCCGATGAACCCGCCGTAGAAGTGCGGCGTGTTCAGGTGGTAGAGCACCACCAGGGCGACGGCGATGCCTCGCAGACCCTCGATGTCTTTCCGCAGAACGCGCGTGCCGTGGTGTTCCGGCGGTTCGGACATGAAGTGGCACGATACCCGTGAGGGCGGGTCTCATCGTGGGGCGCACCGGCGACGGACGATGCCGCATGGCCATCGCGCGCCGTGCGTAAGGTCGTCCGCGTGCGTCGATCGCTCCTCGTCGTCATCATCATCGTTGCCGTCGGCCTGATCGGGCTGCTGCTGGTGGTCGTCCTCGACAGCCCGGGCGCCGCGGCCGACACGATCGTCGGCACGGTGATCACGTCGGGATGCACCGCCGGCGCGGCCGACCTGCACGTCTCGGCGCAGCGCGTCGAGCCGGGCACTCCGACACCTCGATGGAGTGCGCCGAACCCTGTGGCCGCGCCACAACCGACCGTCGCACCGTCGTCGACGACATCGACGTCATCCTCGACGACCAGCTCGTCCACGACGACGACGGCCGTCGTGACGTCGACGAGCGAACCCGGTTCCTCGGCGCCGCCGACCTCCACGACAACGATCACGACGAGCACCTCGACCACCCGACCGCCGCGCACCGTCCCCACCACGTCGCATCCGGTGACGATCGCGCCCGGCATCACGACACCGCACGCGAACAACGCCTCGGTGGGCAGCGCGGCGCCTACGGGCCGGCGTCGTGGTGAGCTGGTCGCCGAGCTGATGGCCGCCCATGTCGTGGCGGCGGCGGGCCCGACGCTGCGCGCGACCGTCGACGTCGAGCACTCGGACGCGCTGCGCTACCACCTGCACGGCACGACGCCGGCGGGCGTGTACCTCATGACGATGTCGTTGTCGGGCGCCTGCGCCCATGCCCGATTCGTCGGGACGACGCAACGGTTCGTCGTCGCACCGGCCGCGCACGCGCTCGCCGTCGTGCCGACCATCGAGGCCGACGATCACGGCCTCCTGCAGATCTACGCCGGGGCGCGTGACCTGGTGCTCGTCGACGGCGTCGTTCGTGACCACTGGGACGTCTCGGACAACGTGCCGGCGTCTGTCGATCCGCCCGCCACGCGCGTGTTCCGGTGGGGCTCTGCGGCAACGGGGATTCACGACGGATCGTGGCAGCTGTCGACGCAACCGATGACGGGCGACTGCTCGCCGCCGGCGCACCTCGTCGCGTCAGGTGACGTCAGCGCGGCGAATGCGGCAAAGGTGGGATCGCCGGAGCAGCTTCCGAAGTTCACGCTCGACGTGAGCGCGCTGGCCAAGTCACTCGTCCCCCCGACGGATTCTGTCGGTGACCTTCCCGGACCACACCAGTTCCTGCCGTCCGCCCCCACGTCGACATCGACGCCTGCGGGTGGCTCGAAGAGCTCCCCCGTCACGCCGACGTCCGCGCCGAAGGCCGTTCAGGGCGCTCCCACGACGATCCCGTCGGCGGAACCGCCAGCCCTGAAGTGGAACGGCGATCTCTACCTCCGTGTCGTGCCGCGTTCGGCGAGCCACCGCTGCGCCGGTTCGCCGACGAACGAGGTCGTCATCCACTACGGCGCTCCGGGCGTCGTGCCCGCCGGGTCGACCAAGTTGCTCACCTACAGAGGCGGCGTCTTCCCGCCCAGCGGTGACGTGAGTTCGGGGCCGCTGGCCGCCGACTGGGTCTACTTCGACAGCGTGGTGCTCTCCGCCGAGCCGACGCGGCAGATGCAATGGTCCACGACCGCCACCGGCATCACGCACGGAGAGCTGCAGCTCTCCTCCAACCCTTTCGACGGCGGGTGCGGCGACACACCCGGGCTGCTGGCGACGCAGGACCTCGCGGTCACTGGCACGGTGATCGACCTCAAGACCCCGACGTCGCCGCCGAACTTCACTTTCGACCTCGGCGCGTTCGCCGATCACCTCAGCGTCGGTCACACGTTCTACGTGCGCGTCGTGCCGCGGACCGCCGATGCCCACACCTGCGGCGGCGCCCCGAGCAACACCGTCTTCTTCACGATCGTCGCGACGCCGCCCCTCCCGCCGCCGTCACCACCCGCTCCCACGCCACCGAAGCCACCCGTGCTCGCGCCGCTCGAGGTCTCGATCGTGAAGTACCAGGCGTTCCACACCATCCGATCCGACGACGGGAGCTGGCACTTCATCGCGCTCGCCGACCACGAGGTCACGCAGTGGAAGCCAGGCAAGGCGCCGCCGTCGGTGGTCGATCTGCTGCTCGGCCAGGGACATCTCACTGCGGGTCAGGCGTTCGCGATCGTACCGCCGCAGCCACCGTCGCCCGGTTGGTTCGAGCAACTCGTCGATGCCCTCGTGTCGGTCATCAGCTTCCCGGCGACGTTCTACGAGCAGGAGAAGAATCTCGTCATCGACTTCCTCGGTGGTGCGATCGGCGCGGTGCTCGGCATCGACTGTTCCGGTCCGACCCCCGATCAGCCGAACGCGCCCGAGTCGTCGTGTTTCACGATCCTGAAGACGTTCGAGACCGTCGCGCTCGAGGCGATCGGCCTGCCGCCCGAGCTCCCCGACGCGAAAGCCCTGTTCGAGAACGGCGGTGACTACCTCTCGACCCAACTCGCGGGTCAGCTCGCCGGCGAGGCCGCCGCGCTGGGGATCCCGATCACGGCCGCGCAGGTCAAGCAGGGGCTCGATGCCGCCAAGGACAAGATCATCCAGCAGATGGCGGCGACGACCAATGCGAACGCCGGCTTCGACTGTTCTGTCGCCGAGTCGACGCAGGAGTGGTGCGTGTTCGACGACGGCGCGCGTTCGCCGATCCTGACCGTCTCTGTCACGCGGCCCGAGATCGGCACGATCTCGTCGCACGTTCCCAACGCGAACTCGCTGTGCATCGGTCAGTCCAGCCCGACCGTCGACTCGGTCTACGCCCCCTCGTGCGTGCCGATCCCCGATCACATGGAGCCGGGGAGCACCATCACGATCCCGATCCCGCTCCGCGGCATCGTCGAGGCCAATCCGGTCGTCGCAAAGTACCGACAGGAGTTCCTCTACGGCGGCGACTCTAAGTCGCCGTGGATCGTGGGCTGCTTCAACGAGCAG
The DNA here is from genome assembly GCA_043734285.1 of Acidimicrobiaceae bacterium. Taxonomy (GTDB): domain Bacteria; phylum Actinomycetota; class Acidimicrobiia; order Acidimicrobiales; family Microtrichaceae; genus JAYTFP01. The sequence goes on along the minus strand of JAYTFP010000163.1, from coordinate 7,236 downwards.
GCGCTCATTCCCGAGCCGTACCACGACTGCTACGGCTGGGCCGACGGGCAGGACCGTCAGGTGTGGGGCGGCCTCGCGATCTCCGATGCACCGGCCACGTTCACGCTGCGGGGGCTGCTCGTCGGCTACGTCATCACCGAATCGTCGGGGGCGGCCTGGAAGGTGGGCGAGGACCCGCATCAGTCGGCGACGCTGTCCACGCCGATCGGTAGCGACGTCGGCTGATTCAGCCCGCCTCGTTCGTCGCCTCGGGTCGTCGCAGGATCTCGTTTGCCAGCCCCGCTGCCTCGGTCGACGATGACCGATGGTTCGGATCGACCAGACGCAGCGGGTGTCGACCGTCGACCTGTCCGATGAACGGCGGATGGATCGAGTAGCCGAGCATCGATCGCACCCGCGCCGTCGTCGTCTCGTCGAGCGCGAGACCGGCGACGAGGTCGGGCGGCGCGATCAGGAGCTGCGACTCCTGTGGTCTGAGCCAGGGTTGGCAGTACTGGGGGCTGATGCAGAGGCGGTCGCCCGACGACGCGTTCGCTCCACCGCGGTGCCACAGCGCCGCGTCGAACAACAGCACCGATCCGGGTGACATCACGGCGACGATCCGCTCGGCGTCAGGGCGGTCGTCGGGGTGTTCGAGCGCCCAACGATGGCTCGCGACGACGAGTTCGGTCGCGCCGTTCTCGAGGGTGAACTCATCGATCGCCCAGATGGCCGACAGACCCATGATCGGGCTGGGACGAGCTCGAAGGTAGAACCCGTCGTCGGTGTGCCACGGCTGCCGGGTCTCACCAGCGAGCAGGCGGATCGACTGGAGCGTCGACAGCAACCAGTTCGGCGCGAGCAGTTGGTCGGCCACGGCCGCGACGACCGGGTGTGCCGCGACCTCGAGGAAGGGAGCACCTTTCGCCGCGAGGCTGTAGACCCGTCGCGACTCGAGACCCTCGAATTCATTGCGTCCGGGTTGCTTGACCGAGTCGTAGGGCTGAAGCGCCGCACGGAGGGCGTCGAGCTCGCGGTCGCCGATCAGACGGTCGACGATGGCGTAGCCCCGGTCGCGGACTGCGGTCGCTGCGGTGTCGGCGATCGCTGCCGGATCGGTCACGGGCCATGTTCGCGCATCGGTAATTCTCAAGGGGCCGCCTCGTCGATCCGATTCTCATCAGAGAACAGTCAGAGTCGCAGCGCGTTTCGCCCTGCCGCGCTCACGAGGAGAGGTCACGCTCATGGATGAGCAACCGGCGGACGCACGCCAACGACAGCGCAGAGGCGGAGTCCTCCTGTCGTTGTCGCCGCAGCAGCGCCTGGTCATGGCGCTGGCCTCCTTCATGCTGGCCGTGGGACTCACGGGTATCGGTGTCTACGCGACGTTCACGGCCTCGGCGGCCGTCTCGCACTCCGCCACGACTGCGACGATCGCGTTGTCACTCGGCGCGACCGGTGCCTCGACGAACCGGATGAACGTGAACGCGACCGGCCTCCAGCCCGGCGACATCTACTACCGCAGCTTCGATCTGATCAACGGCGGCAGCAATCCGCTCGCGTCCATCACGCTCACGACCACGGCCGGCACGTCGTCGCTGCTCGACACCGACACGACGAACGGATTGCAGATGGTCCTGCAGCGTTGCTCGGCGTCATGGACGGAGTCGGGGAGCTCGCCCAACTTCACCTACTCGTGCAGCGGCGTGACGCAGAGCGTCCTCGCGTCGCGTCCCGTCATCGGCAGCACGTTGGCGTTGTCGAACCTCACGGCGACGGCACCGGCCGGCCAGGATCATCTGCTGCTGAGGATGACGTTCCCGTCAGCGGCGGGTGACACGTTCCAGGGCATCACCTCCGCCTTCACGTTCACGTTCACCGGCCTGTAGCTACGGCAGACCCCAGGACACCACGAACCAGCCGACGTCGGCTGCAGCCGCGGTGTTGGCTCGGGTCAGCGTGAGTTGCGTCGTCGAGGTGAGCGCCAGCGTGAAGCAGGCCACGCCGAGGACGTCGTCGGTCGTGTAGGCGGTCCGGCCGCAGTTGGTGCCGCCGCCGGACATGCCGGAGGCGAATGCGTTGGAGCGGGCGAGCGTGACCGCCGTGAGCGAGACGGTTCCCGACGCCGCGGCCGATGCGACCGTCGCGCTGCCGTTCTGCACGGTCGATCCCTCCTTGAGCTCGACGGCCTGCCAGGCGATTTCGGTGACGTTGTAGTTGGCTGCGCTGCGATCGAGCGTGACGGTGGTCGAGTTCGTGAGTGTCCCGCGCACGAGTCCCGATCCGATGTCGGTGCCGCTGCCGGTCGCCCTCGTCGACACGAGCACGAACGTGTGTGCCGTGTTGACCGCAGTTCCGAGTGTCGCTGTCGTCGACGTGGTGGCGCCGGTGAGCGAGGTCGTGCCTCGCTGGACCTTGATCATCGTCGAGTCGGTGAATTCGACGACCTGCCAGTGGATCGTGTGAGTCGCGACGGCGGCGTCGACGCGGAACTGGAGGTTGGTCGTACTGGTCAACTCGACGACCGTCGGGTCGTTGCTGTCCCACGAGCTGTCGGTCGAGGTCGGGGTCTTCGAGAAGGTCGTGAACGCGTCGGCCGTCGAGTTGACCGCGGTGATGGTCACGTTGTTGGTCGTCGCCGCGGGTGCCACCGAACCGCGCTGGACGGTGACGCCGCAGTTGTATTCGACCACCGACCACTGGATCGTGATCGTCGCCGGCGACGCTTCATCGGTGACCCGGTTGAACTCGAGCGTGGTGGTCGATGTCAAACGTCCCGAGACCTCCGAACCCACGGGACGGTTCAGGTTGTGGCTCGTGCTGAACAGGAGGAACGCCTTCGACATCGTCACCGCGGTGATCGTCACGGTCTTCAGGCCGTTTGCGGTGCTGGTCGTCGAACCGCTCTGCACGGTGGCGCGGTAGAAGCAGGTCCGGGCCGTCGACCCGTGCGACACCGCGGGCGCCGAGTTGAAACTCGCCAACGCGACGCCGCCGCTGACCGCGGAGGCGACGACGGCCAGCGCCACCACGCCGATCCGGACCGTGGCGCGCGAGAAGAGAGAGGTGTTCGCGTTCATGGAGTTGGTCCTCAGATCGGCCGCGGCGCATCTGACGTGAGCCAGGTGCACCCTGCCGCCATGTTGCCGATCGACCCATTCTTCAATTTCGGCGCGTCGCGGCCGACTGCTTGGACATGATCACCATGTCCGGGATGAAGCCTCGGCGTCAGCCGTGGGGGCGCCTTCGCGGGTTCTCGCCGCAGCAGCGTGTGGTCATGGCGTTGGCGTCGTTCATGGTGGCGGTCGGACTCACCGGTGTCGGGGTCTACGCGACCTTCTCGACGTCGGCGACCGTGTCGCATTCGGCGACCGCGGCGACGATCACGTTGGCGCTCGGAACGACCGGCGCGTCGACGAACCGCATGAACGTGAGCGCGACCGGCCTCGAGCCCGGCGACATCTACTACCGCAGCGTCGACCTGATCAACAGCGGTAACAAGGCGCTGTCGTCGATCAACCTGACCACGTCCGCGTCGCCGTCGTCGCTGCTCGACACCGACACGACCAACGGACTGCAGATGGTCCTGCAGCGTTGTTCGGCGTCATGGACCGAGGCGGGGAGCACGCCCAACTTCACTTACTCGTGCAGCGGCTCGACCCAGACCGTGCTCGCATCGCGAGCCGTCATCGGCACGACCATCGCGCTGTCGAACCTGACGGCGACGGCCGTGTCGACGACCGACCACCTGTTGCTGACCATGACCTTCCCCTCGTCGGCGGGCAACACCTTCCAGGGCATCACCTCGACGCTGACGTTCACCTTCAACGGCGTCCAGTAGCCATGACGGGGATCGTCTTCGTCGAACGTGGGCCCCGCGAAGTGGTTGGCCGCGCAGTCCGCCTGCTCTGTTCGCTCGTCCTGTCGCTGACGTTGTTGCTGGCGTGCACACTCGCCGCAGGACTGGGGTTCGGCTGGTGGCGAGCCGTGCCGGTGGAGACCGGCAGCATGTCGCCGACGATCCCGACCGGGGCGGTGGCCATTGCGACGCCTGAGCCGTTCACCGCGGTGCGGGTCGGCCAGATCATCATCTATGACCCACCGACCGAAGGCGACTCGCTGTTGGTCCACCGCGTCTCGACGGTCGTGCATGGCGGCTCGAGTCCGGTGATCCGGACCCGTGGCGATGCGAACCCGGCGGAGGATCCATGGACCGCGGAGCTGCAACGCCCGCCGGTGTGGCGAGTGCACTACGTGGTCCCGCACCTGGGTCGCGTGGTCGACCTGTTGCGTGGCGGCTCGCTGCGCCTCGTGCTGTTCGCCGGCGCCGTCGGCGGGATGCTCCTCGCACTCCTGAGCACCATCGCCCACATTCGTGCCGCCGGAGGCGCCGCCCGGCGACTTGTCGAGGCGGGCTGAATTCGCTGTCCTTCGTGACAACTTCACAGATCGCTCGACTTGCACCTCATTTTCGACCGATAATCCTGTGGCGACTTCGGGCCGGCGTAGTGCCCGATGAGCGGGGGGATCGGTCATGCGAGTTCGTCGGTGGATGGTGCCGTTCACGGCAGCAGTGGTGGTGGTCGCGGGATCTTGTACCCCGACCCCGACCAATCAGGTTCCGGTGGCGGTCGCGACAGCGACGCCATCCACGGGACCTGCGCCGCTCGCCGTGGCGTTTTCGTCCGCGGGGTCGTCTGATCCCGACGGCACGATCGCGAGCTATTCGTGGACGTTCGGTGACGGCGGTGTGTCGACCGCGGCCAACCCGTCGCACACCTACACGACCATCGCGACGTTCACCGCGACACTGACGGTGACCGACAACGCGGGCGCGTCGTCGACGACGATCACCAACGTGATCGTGACGTCGCCGGGCAACCAGTCGCCGACTGCGCACGCCGCCGCGACCCCGACCTCGGGACACGCGCCACTCGCCGTCGCATTGTCGTCCACCGGATCGATCGATCCTGACGGCACGATCTCGTCGTTCGACTGGGACTTCGGTGACGGCTCACCGCACTCGTCGGTGGCATCCCCCTCGCACACCTACACATCCGCCGGGTCGTACGCCGCGATCCTGGTCGTGACCGACAACCTGGGCGCCACCGGTTCCGATGCGGTGACGGTCAACGTCGACCCCAACCAGTCGCCGACAGCCCACGCCGCCGCGACCCCGACCTCGGGACACGCGCCGCTCGCCGTCGCGTTCTCGTCGACCGGATCGTCTGATCCTGACGGCACGATCTCGTCGTTCGACTGGGACTTCGGTGACGGGTCACCGCACTCGTCGGCCGCCTCGCCCTCGCACACCTACACAGCGCTCGGTCTGCACACCGCGTCGCTCACCGTGACCGACAACGGTGGCGCGACCGACACGGCGACCGTCTTCGTTCAGGTCAATGCCAACCAGGCGCCGACCGCGTCGATCAGCGTCGACCACAGCTGCGGTCCTGTGCCGCTCAGCGTCGCCTTCACCGGCTCCGCCTCGATCGACAACGACGGCGGTATCGCCAGCTACGCCTGGAACTTCGGCGACGGCAATCTGTCGAGCCTCGCCGACGTCACCCACACCTTCGGTTCGACGGGCACGTTCCATGTGACCCTCACCGTGACCGACATCGATGGCGCCACTGACGTGGCGAACGTCGACATCACCGTCGGCCCGCCACTCAACGTGCCGCCGACCGCGGCCGCCGGAGTGACACCTGTCGGCCAGCGTGTCGGCCTGCCGTTCACGTTCTCGTCGACCGGCTCGTCCGATTCCGACGGCACGATCTCGTCGTACGACTGGGACTTCGGTGACGGGTCGCCGCATTCGTCCGCTGCGAGTCCCACTCACTCCTATTCCACCGCGAACACCTACACGGCGACGTTGACGGTCACCGACAACTCGGGCGGCACGGGCAGCGACACGGTGCAGGTCCTCGTGACCCCGAACCAGGCGCCGGTGGCCTCGGTCGTTGCCACCAACACCTCCGGTAAGGCACCGCTGACCGCCTCACTCAACGGGTCGGCCTCGTCCGATCCCGACGGCACGATCGTCAGCTACGACTGGGACTTCGGTGACGGCTCGCCGCACGGCAGCACGGCCTCGCTCACCCACGTCTACGGCGTCGGAACGTTCACGGCGACACTGACCGTGACCGACGACGTCGGTGCGACCGACTCGAAGTCGGCGAGTGTCACCGCCGTGGCGAACGTGGCCCCGGTCGCGATCCTCAACTCGGGCAGCACGTCCGGCAAGACACCGGTGACGGTCTCGTTCGACTCGTCGAGCTCGATCGACACCGACGGCACGATCGCCTCGCGGTCGCTCGACTTCGGTGACGGTTCGCCCACCAGCTCGGCAACCACGGTCGGACACACCTACACCTCGGCAGGTACCTACACCGCGACGTTGACGGTGACCGACGACAACGGTGCGACCGACAGCGCCACGAAGACGATCACGGTCGTCGACAACGCGGCGCCGACGGCGTCGGCACACGCCACGCCGTCGAGCGGCACCGGACCCACGCTCGCGGTGTCGTTCACCTCGACCGGGTCGACTGACTCGGATGGCACGATCGCCTCTTACGCCTGGGACTTCGGCGACACCGGATCTGCGTCGACCGCCTCGGCGAGCCACACCTATACCGCCTTCGGTGACTACACCGCAGTGCTCACCGTGACCGACGACAACGGCGCCACGGGCACCAGTTCGGTCGTCGTCCACGTGACCGGTGCCACGATCAGCCCGTCTTCGGGCCCGCCGCTCACGGTGATCACGGTCAATGTTCCGTGCGTCGCCGACGTGGGTAACCCCGCGGCAACGTCGGTGGCGGCGCTCAAGACGCTCGGTGGCACCGTGCTCGTGAGCGGATCGTCGACCACGACTCCGGTGGGCCACGACAGCCTGACCGTGCCGGCCGGCACGCCCGCAGGGGCCTACCAGGTGGTCGCGACGTGCAACCGGTACATGACGTCGACGACCTATCCCGCGGTCAGCGTCACGGTGACCTGATCGCACGCGTCAACACGTGACAGGGTCGGATCCGACTGAGTCCGACCATCGCGTTCATCTGATCGAGCGACTCCGCGGGCGTCATCCGCGGCGTCGAGCGCTGTGCGTCGTCGCGGTCGTCGTGCTCGTGCCGCTCGTCTACAGCACGTTTTTGTTCGAACGGTTCGGTAGAGTGTCGTACGTCGCCTCCGGTTCGCCCCCCGGAGGTACGACGTACCTGCTCCTCGGATCCGACTCGCGGGCCTTCGTCA
>JAYTFP010000162.1:0-8017 GCA_043734285.1 Acidimicrobiaceae bacterium | reverse complement strand
GTGTCGTCGGTCGTCAACTTCGGTGCGTTCGTCGACCTCGGCGGTATGGACGGCCTCGTTCACGTGTCCGAGCTGTCGTGGAAGCACGTCGACCATCCCGGATCGGTCGTCGCCGTCGGTGACGAGATCGACGTCGAGGTCCTCGAGGTCGACATGGACCGCGAGCGCATCAGCCTCTCGCTCAAGGCGACCCAGCAGGATCCGTGGCAAGAGTTCGCCGCGGCCCACCAGGTCGACGAGCTCGTCTACGGCCGTGTCACCAAGCTCGTGCCGTTCGGCGCGTTCATCCAGGTCGGCGACGGCATCGAGGGTCTCGTGCACATCTCCGAGATGTCCGCACACCACGTCGACCTCCCCGAGCAGGTCGTCACGCCAGGCGAAGAGCTCTGGGTCAAGATCATCGACCTCGATCTGCAGCGCCGCCGGATCAGCCTGTCGATCAAGCAGGCCGCCGAGGGTGGCATCGTGGCCGCCGAGTACCAGGAGCACTTCGGCGAGCACGCCTATGACGACGAGGGCAACTACATCGGTGGCAACCTCGATCCCGACGCCACGTCCGAGGGCCAAGAGGCGTGGGTGCAGTTCTACGCAGAGCAGGGCTTCGAGGCCGACGGCGTGACCGCCCTCGGCGAGACCCCGGCCGCCGTCGAGGCCCCCGCTGAAGCCCCCGTTGAAGCCCCCGCAGCCGCCGTCGAGGCCGTCGAAGCCCCGGCTGAGGTCGCCGAGGTGGCCGAGGTCGAGCCCGCGGCAGAGGCCCTGGCAGAAGCCGATGCCGCGGTCGAAGCCGACGAGGTCGCCGGCGACTGAGGAGCCTCACTCAAACCGAGCAGTTGGAACGGCCCCGTGGCGACACGGGGCCGTTGCGCGTCCGAGGTGCGCTCGTCGCGGAAAAGAATCCCGGAAAGCTAAGTGCGAGGCCCTTTCCGGCCGACGAACACAGTGGGTGGAACCGCCAGATCCCCTTCGGCAGGTCACAGATGTGTCCGAGGCGAGCTGGCGACCCACCGTCGAACACAACGAGGATGGATCGAGGTTGTCGTGAGTCAACGCAGGATGCTGATTCTGATTGGCGCGCTGGTCGTGGGTGTGATCGCCGCCCTACTGATCTTCCAATACGTCGGCCACATCGAAGAGAAGGCCCAGGGCAGTACTCGGACGGAGAAGGTGCTGGTCGCCATCGCTCCGATCGCCAAGGGTTCGGTCTCGACGGGTCTCGTCGACCTTGCGGATCGTCGCGTTGCGGACCTGCCACAGGACGCGGTGACCCGCGTCGATGACATCAAGAGTCAGATCGCCTCGATCAACGTCGCTCCCGGCACAGTGATCACCGCGTCGATGTTCGTGAACCCCGACGCCTTGAAGGACTCGAACGCCGAGATCCTCGAGAAGGGCATGACCGCCATCACCGTGTCGTTCGACGCGGTCAAGGGTGTGGCCGGACTGGTCAAGCCCGGCGACTACGTCAACATCCTCGCCAACAACGCCAAGTGCACGGGCAACACGATCAGCGATGCCGGCTCGACCGATCCGCAGGCGCTCAACGATCCGGGCGCCAACGCATCGAAGACCTGCTCGACCTACATCTACCAGAAGGTCAAGGTCCTCGCGATCGGCCGGTCCTTCGGTGGACCCGTCGCCGCGACGCCGGCCGCCGATGGTGCGCCGACCACGACAGCCGCTCCGGTGCAGTCGGATCAGGTGACGTTCTCGGTGCCCGCGGAGGCAGCGCAGAACCTATCGATCTTCAACCCCGGTTCGCTCTACCTCACGCTGGTTCGTGACGACTACGAGCCGCACCCGATCCTTCCGACCCTGACGCCGTTCACGCCGCTCGGTGCGCTCGGCCAGACCCCCGTGGGCGGCGACCCGGAGAAGACCGGCGCCGCTCCTCAAGCGACCCCGAGTGGTGGAAAATGATGCCAACCAACGTTGAGCCGCCCATCGGTGAATCGGATGGGGATCCCTTCGGTGCGTCCGGCGAGACCTCGTTCGGAGCTGACGCGATCATTCCGGCCGCGCCCACGACCATCCGCATCTCGGTCGCCATCGTCGAGCCTCAGCCGCAGGTGCGCGATCGCATCCTGAAGCTGCTCGGTGAGGGCGGCACGCCGTTCAACTCGATCGAGGAACTCGCCGGTCGACTCACCGGTTCGGTCCCCGTCGTGGTCATCCTCGGCCCGTCGTGCGCGACGCCGAGCGATCTCGACATCGCCGAGCGGATGATCGCCGCGCACCCGTCGCTGGGTGCCGTGCTCGTCGTCGAGGAACTTACGACCACACTCCTCCAGCAGGCGCTGCGCGCCGGTGTGAAGGACGTCCTCACCCTCGGTGGCGACACCTCGCAGCTCCCGGCCGCGATCCAGCGCGTCGCCGTCACCCTCGACCAGGCTCCGCGCCGCGCGACGACGCCGATCGTCGAGACGCCGACACCGACGTCGACCTCCGACGTCGTTCCCTCGGCCCCCGGTCAGATCATCACCGTCTTCTCGACCAAGGGCGGCGCCGGCAAGTCGGTCATCTCGACCAACCTCGCCATCGCGCTGGCCCAGCACTCGACCAAGCCCGTGTGTCTCGTCGACGCCGACCTCCAGTTCGGTGACGTGGCCGTCATGCTGAAGCTGACACCGCACCACACGATCGTCGACGCCGTCGGTGCGCTCGATCGCATGGATGCCGCCCTGCTCCAGAGCCTGCTGGTGACGCACGAGGCCTCGGGTCTCCGTGTGCTGCCCGCGCCGCTCGAGCCGGCGTTCGCCGATCAGGTGGGTGCTGCCGAGATGGTCGCGATCGTCGATCAGCTTCGCCAGTTCTGCAGCTTCGTGGTCGTCGACACGCCCGCCTATTTCAACGACGTCGTGCTCGGCCTCGTCGAGGTCTCGGACAAGGTCGTGCTGGTCGCTGGCATGGACATCCCGAACATCAAGAACGTGAAGATCGGGCTCCAGACGCTGCGACTGCTGAACACGCCGATGGAGAAGCTCCTCCTGGTCCTCAACCGGTCGAACTCGAAGGTGAAGCTCGACATCGGTGAGGTCGAGCGGACTCTGCAGGTGAAGGCCGATGCTCTCGTGCCCTCCGACGTGCTGGTTCCCCAGTCCGTCAACAAGGGCGTCCCGGTCGTGCTGCACGCGCCGAAGTCGCCGGTCGCGAAGTCCATCCAGAAGATGGCCGAGCTCTTCCTGCCGGCGCCTGTCTCCAAGCGCTGAATCCCGTTCCACCTGCCCACCTTTTCCACCCGCCACCGAAGAGCTCGTAAGGAGCCGTCGCAGTGTCTCTGTACCAACGCCTTCACGACGTGAGCCAACCCGGCGCCGGCACCGATGAAGCCGGCGCCTTCGTTGCGCCTGGTGGCACGGCGCGCCGCGACCCGGTGATGGACGAGCTGCGTCAGCGCATCCACTCGCACCTCATCGAGGAACTCGGCCCGATCCTCTACGACAAGCGCCTTTCGGAGGACGAACTGCGCCGTCGCGTGCACGAGCAGCTGCTCAGCATCCTCGCCCAGGAGCGCGCGCCGCTCTCGGCCGCCGACAAGGGTCTCCTCATCCAGGAGGTGTCGGACGACATCCTCGGCTACGGACCGATCGACAAGCTGCTCAAGGACGACACCGTCTCCGAAGTCATGGTCAACGGCCCGACGATGGTCTACGTCGAGCGCAGCGGTCGCCTCGAGCGCGACCCCTGCTCATTCGTGTCGGCCGACCACCTTCGTCGAATCATCGACAAGATCGTGAGCGAGGTCGGCCGCCGCGTCGACGAGTCGACCCCGATGGTCGACGCCCGACTCCCTGACGGTTCCCGTGTCAACGCGGTCGTGCAGCCCCTCGCCATCGATGGTCCCTTCCTCACGATCCGAAAGTTCTCGAAGGAACCGCTGCAGATCGACGACCTCATCCGCTTCGGCTCACTGAACCCCAGTTGCGCGCAGTTCCTGCAGGCGTGCGTGGTCGGCAAGCTCAACGTCATCGTCTCCGGCGGTACCGGTTCGGGTAAGACGACGCTGCTCAACGTGTTGAGCTCGTTCATTCCGGCCGAGGAGCGCATCGTCACGATCGAGGATGCGAAGGAACTCCAACTCATCCAGGAGCACGTGCTCGCGCTCGAGGCGCGTCCGCCGAACGTCGAGGGCCGCGGCGAGGTCACGATCCGCGACCTCGTGAAGAACTCTCTGCGTATGCGCCCTGACCGCATCGTGATCGGCGAGTGCCGTTCTGGTGAGGCGCTCGACATGTTGCAGGCGATGAACACGGGCCACGACGGCTCGCTGACCACGCTGCACGCGAACAGCCCTCGTGACGCGCTCGCCCGTCTCGAGACCCTCGTGCTGATGGCCGGCTTCGATCTCCCGATCCGGGCGATCCGTGAACAGGCGTCGGGCGCGGTCGATCTCGTGGTGCAGCTGTCGCGACTTCGCGACGGCTCGCGTCGCGTCACCCACGTCACCGAGGTGCAGGGCATGGAGGGTGACGTCATCACCCTTCAGGACGTCTTCCTGTTCGACTTCGCGATGGGAACCGACGAACACGGTCGCTACCTGGGCGAGTTGAAGCCCACGGGTGTGCGTCCGCGCTTCACCGAGAAGCTCGCCGACCAGGGCATCCGACTCGGTGCCGAGGTGTTCTCGACCGGGGAGATGGCGCGTCGGGTGGGACGATGACCACCCGTCGGTCGACGACCTCGCGGGTGATGGTCGGGGCCGCCGCGGTCGCGATCCTCGTGCTCACGGTCGCCGGGCCGGCCTCGTCGACGACGAACGCGATCCTGACGATCGACTCGGTCGACGCTCGTGACGGACACCTCAACGTCGACGTGACGTTCGTCGGCGCAGGTGACCCCGGCGCCGCGGTCGTGAAGGTCGGCGGACAGTCGGTGCCCACCAGCTCGAAGAAGCTCTCCGACGTCGAGGCATCCGACGCGATGATCGTGCTCGACAGCAGCGCGACCGTCGGCAACGGCGCCGTGCAGCTCGCCAAGGATCAGCTGAGCCACCTCGATGCGGGCAGCTCGTCGATCCGCAGTGCGGGTCTGGTCACCACGGGTGGTGGCGTCAAGGTGCGCTCGCGTCTCTCGTCGAGCGCCGGTGGCGTCGTGTCGGGTTCGACCGAAGTCTTCTCCGAGGGCGTCAACATCTTCTGGGACGCAGCGGCGAAGGCTGTCGCGCTGCTGGCCGAGGTCCCCGGCCAGCGCAATCTGATCCTCGTGGTCGGCTCGGCCGACGGCGGATCCGAAGCGGCCAGTGCCGCTGACGTCATCGCCGCGGCGCACAGTGCGTCGGTCGCGGTGCACGTCATCGCCATCACCGGCCACACGCTCGACGCCGACGACCTGCGCCTTCTGGTCGCCACGACCGGTGGTTCGATTCAGTCGGGAACCGACGGCGAACTCGCGGGCATGGTCGCCGGCACCGCGAAGCGCATCGACTCGCAGTACCGCCTCACCGCGACCGGCAACGTCGCAGCCAAGGGTGAGCTCAACTCGCTCTCGGTCTCGCTCGGTGCCGCGACCGCCAGCGCATCGTTCCGCCCCGGCCAGGTGACTTCCGGTGCAGGCAACCTGCGGTATGTCGCGAAGGACGCCGCGGACGGCGGCATCTTCTCGAAGACCTGGATGAAGTATCTGGTGGTCGGCCTGGCGTCGTTCGCCATCGCCGCGCTGGCCTTCGCCGTCGGCCACCTCGCAGTCAAACGCAAGGACGGACTCGACTTCACCCTTCGCCACTACGACGAGTCGTTCGCGGAGAACTCGGTGCACGTCGGCGACGCGACGATGGCCAGGACAGCGTTCCTGCAACGAGCGGTCGCGGTGGCTGGTGGCTTCGCCGAGAAGCGCGGCTTCCTGGTGCGCGTCGAGGAGCTCCTCGAGCGTGCCGACCTGCCGCTGCGCGCCGCCGAGGCGTTGTTCTTCTACGTGGCGTTGGCCATGGGTGCGGTCGTCATCGCCTGGGTCGTCAGTGGGAGCCCGCTCGCCGCGCTGGCCACCGCGATCGTCGCCGGTATCGCCCCCGGGTTCACGGTCGACTTCCTCGCCCGGCGTCGCAAGAAGAAGTTCGTGCAGTTGCTGCCCGACATGTTGAGTCTGCTCGCCGGCACCCTGCGCGCCGGTTACTCGGTCGGTCAGGGCATCGAAGCAGTGTCGATGGAGGTCTCCGAGCCGATGGGCAAGGAGCTGCGTCGAGCGGTCACCGAGGCTCGCCTCGGCCGACCCCTCGACGAGGCGCTCGCCGGTGTCGCCACGCGCATGGGCAGCGACGACTTCGAGTGGGCCGTGCTCGCGATCCGCATCCAGCGCGAGGTCGGTGGCAATCTCGCCGAGCTGCTGATGACCGTCGCCGAGACGATGACCCAGCGCGAGCGCCTGCGCCGCGACGTGGCCGCACTCACCGCCGAGGGCAAGATGAGCGCGATCGTGATCGGCCTCTTGCCGCCGGCGCTCGCCGCCGCGATGTACGCGATCAACCCGAACTACATCATCAAGCTCTTCTCGGGCACCGGGTTGTACATGCTGGTCGGCGCCGGCGTGATGATGATCATCGGCTTCATCTGGATGAAGAAGTGCATCGAGATCGAGGTCTGACATGACGTTGTCGTTGTTGTTCCCGCTCGTACTCGTGGGCTCGGCCGTGGCGGCCGTGCTCTACGTGTTCGCTGCCCGCGTGGAAGAGCGTCAGGTCGTTCGCGACTCGCTCAAGACACTCGACGGCTACGACCTCGAGGCCACCGGCAACGTCCGCGAAGGACAGTTGATGGTGCCGTTGCACGAACGTGCGATCGCGCCTGCGCTGGGCAAGTTGACCGAGATCGGTCGCAAGTTCACGCCGACCGGCTACGTCGACAAGATCCGTCGCAAGTTCGTGCTCGCCGGCATCCAGAGCCCCGAGTCGGTCGATCGCTTCATCGCCTTCAAGACGGTGTCGATGCCGCTCGGCGCGGTGCTCTTCCTGCTCATCATGTTCACCGGTCTGCTCGGCCTCGAAGGGCTCACGCAGCTCTTCGCCGCGGTCGTCTGCGGCGCGGGCCTGGGCTTTGGGCCCGACCTGGTGCTCAATCGAAAGGTCGAGGCGCGGCAACTCGAGATCATGCGGGCGATGCCCGACACGCTCGACCTGCTGACGATCAGCGTCGAGGCCGGTCTCGGTTTCGAGCAGGCGCTCGATCGTGTGATCGACGCATGCCCGGGCGCGCTGAGCGACGAGTTCGCCCGCATGCTCGGTGAGACCCGCGCCGGCGCATCACGCGCCGACTCGATGCGGGCGATGGACGAGCGTTGCGACATGCCCGAGATCCGTTCGTTCGTGCTCGCGATCATCCAGGCCGACACGTTCGGCGTGTCGATCGGACGCGTGCTGCGCGCACAGAGCGAGGAGATGCGCATCAAGCGCCGTCAACTCGCACAGGAGAAGGCGCAGAAGGCTCCGGTCAAGATGCTCATCCCGATGGTGTTCTGCATCTTCCCGGCGCTGTTCGTCGTGATCCTCGGCCCGGCGGCGCTGAACATCAAAGCCCAGATGGGGAGCTGACCCTCACCCCACGGGGTGTGGTGACGCGTGTCCGAAGTGGCACAGCCCGCATGACGCAGACGGTCGGTCGACACGATCGGGCCGAACAGGTCGGCAACCAGCGGTCGTCGCGACTCGAACACGGCTGGTGGGGCATCGCCGTCTTCATCGTCGGCATGCTGGCGGGCTCGTTCCCGCTGACCGACAACAGCTTCCTGACGCACCTCGCGACCGGTCGCCTCATCCGCACCGGCCATCTGCCGCACGTCGACCCGTACGGATTGTCGACCGGCAGCCACTGGGTCGTGCAGTCGTGGCTGGCGTCGTGGTGGTATGCCACGCTCGAGGCCGTCGGCGGCGCCGGAGCGATCCGCCTGTTCACCGCGGTCACGACCGGAGCGATCGGGCTCCTGCTCTGGCGCTTGTCGAAGCCGGCGGGTGGGCTGATCGGTCGTCTCCTGCTCGTGCTCGTCGCCACCGTCGTCGGCATGACGTGGTGGAGCGAACGCCCGCAACTGATGG
>JAYTFP010000161.1:0-18777 GCA_043734285.1 Acidimicrobiaceae bacterium | reverse complement strand
ACCCCCAAAGAAGTCCTCGACCAACGCCGCCACCTCGCGGCATGATCAACCCCTCCACAAGGCCCATCACCAACTCAACCTCCGGACAGGAAGCGCTAGCTGGCCTCGTGGAGTTGCTCGCTGGGCGCCCGCGCCGCGGCCCTCACCGAGCCGGGCAGCACGTAGGGATCGGCCTTCGACATGTCGACGCCGTATCCCTGGTCGGCGAGCGCGCCGAGCGTGAGGATGCTGAGCGGTTCGGGCGCCGTGTCGGAGTAGCCCGTCATCAGCTCGGACTGGAACACCGATTCGCGCCAGTGCACGTACGCCGTTCCCGCGCCGCCCTGGTCCTCGAGGGGAGCCTGACCGGTGCCGCCCAACGCCTGGTAGGCCGCGTTGCCGGCGAGCCCGGTGTACTTCGGATCTGTGAGCAGGTCGGCGACCTGACCCCTCACGAGCCAGCTGCCCATCCCGAGGACGTGGCCCATCTCGTGCAGGATCACGTCGTCGAGCGTGCCGCGGTCGTAGAGGCGCTGCAGGTCGACCGTGTCGAATTCCATGATCCCCCAGTAGGGGATCTGACTGCCGTCTCGGAAGGCCAGCGGCGTCGCTTGGCCGAGGAGGCCACCCGCCCCGTCGAGGGTCGTGTCGCGGGCGTCGATGAGGACGTCGTCGATGGTGCCGTGGAACGCCGGCGTCCACGGGAACAGCAGCGGCTGGATGTCGGCGAACTGGTCGGGGTTGCCCGACGTGATGACCGTCTCCCACTTGGCGACGGCGCGGACGAACGCGGCCTGGAACTGGGGCGCCATGGGCGAGTCGATCCGCAGCGTGATGTTGAAGGGCTCCGACGGTCCGGCGGCGACGGGCACGAGGGCGGTCGAGGTCACCGCTGGGAAGACGCCGTCGCTCACCTCGAGGGTGATCGTTCGGACACCCGCCGTGACGAAGTTCGCGTTCACCATGTTCTGCGACGTGCAGTGGTTGATGGTCTTGTCGAACGAGCCGTTGCCGTCGGTGTCGAGGCGACACGTCATCGTGTCGTTGTTCACGTCACTGATCTGCCAGTTGTAGGTGGCTGTCACGGGTGCGGTCGTGCGCAAGGCGGACGCCGAGAAGTACGTGATGACCGGCGGCGCAGGGTCGGCCGGCGGACCCGGCGGCGGAGTGCAGCCCGCGACTAGGACAGTGGCGAGCACCGCGACGGCGCCAATCGACGAGAGGCGCTTCCTCGAGCGTTGTCTTCCGAACCTGTGCATCGAACCCAGCAACACGTTGAACCCCCGCCTGACGACCGCGAACGCAATGCTACGCCGCCGGGCCGGCGCGCCACAGATCCGTTCGGTCCAATCGGTCCGGTCCGACGGCCGCCCCTACGCTGAGGTTCATGTCGATCGGAGCGGTGAGTCAGCTGTGGCGGTTTCCCGTGAAGTCGTTACAGGGAGAGCGCTGCGAGTCGCTGCGACTCACGCCGACCGGCTTCGAGGGTGACCGCCGCTATGCCGTCGTGGATCGCCGCAGCGGAAGGACTCTCACCGCCAAGACGGTCCCCGAACTGCTCTTCGCGTCGGCTCGCACCGACGGCGATGCGGTCGTCGTCACGCTCGCCGATGGTCGCGACTTCGACGCGGCGGATCCCACGCTGTCGGGCACGATCAGCGAGTCGCTCGATCGTGAGTGCGACCTCGTCGAGAACCTCGCGTCGAGCGACGCGTCCTACGACATGACGTTCGATCCCGAGCACGACGACGCCGACCTCGTGAACATCCCGATCGCTCCGGGCACGTTCTTCGATCTGACGCCACTGCACGCGCTCACCTCGACGAGCCTCGCGGCGATGCGGGCGGCCTATCCGGAAGGCGAGTGGGACGTGCGCCGGTTTCGGCCCAACCTGTTCATCGAGGCGAGCGGCTCTGGCTTTCCGGAGGACGATTGGGTGGGCTCGACGATCGCGGTCGGTGAGGGCGGCGCGTCGTTCCACGTCGTGATGCCGTCGGTACGGTGCGCAATTCCCAACCGGGCGCAGCCGTCGTTGGGTCGCGACCTCGACATCTTCCGGACGATGGACGCGCTGCACGCGAACCACCTCGGCGTGTATTGCGAGCCACGCGGCAGCGGGCCTGTCCACGAAGGCGACGAGCTCCGCCTGCAAGAGTGACGCGCATGCACGTCTCGATGACGGTCCCGACCGACGACCTGAGCCGCGTGCGCGAGCTCTACGCCGAACTCGAGGCGGTGGGTTACGACCGCGCCTTCTCGTTCGAGGCGAAGCACGACCCGTTCATCCCGCTCGCCGTCGCGGCCGAACACACCTCGCGCATCCAGCTCGGCACCGCGCTCGCGATCGGCTTCGCGCGCACGCCGATGACGTTGGCGAATGCGGCGTGGGACCTCCAGACGGTGACCGGCGGCCGGTTTACGCTCGGCATCGGCTCGCAGATCGCGCCGCACATACGACAGCGGTTCTCGATGCCCTGGTCCGATCCGGCATTGCGGATGACCGAGATGGTGCGTGCGATCCACGCGATCTGGGACACCTGGGAGCACGGCGTTCCGCTCGACTTCCGCGGCGACTACTACACGCACACCCGGATGATTCCCGCGTTCGACCCGGGCCCGAATCCGTTCGGGCGTCCGCGGATCCTCACCGGCGGTGTGGGCCCGCGAATGACCCGACTCGCGGGCGAGGTCGCGGACGGGTTCCTGGTCCATCCCGTCAACACCCGCGACTCGCTGCTGCAACTCACCTTGCCGGCGATCACCGACGGACTGGCGGCGAGCAACCGGAGTCGCGACGACTTCGAGCTCGTCTGCGTGACGATCGTCGTGACCGGACGCGACGAGCGCGAGTTCGAGCGGTCGCGCGAGGCCGTGCGCGAGCAACTGGCGTTCTACGGCACGACGCCCGCGTACCAGCCGGTGTTCGCGTTGCACGGGTACGGCGACCTGCATCCCGAGCTGAAGCGCCTCGCCACCGAGGGTCGATGGGACGTGATGGCGACGCTCATCGACGACGACTTGATCGAGACGATCGCAGTGGTCGGCGCGCCCGGCGAGATCGCGGCGAAGGTCCGTGCACGGCTCGACGGCATCAGCGACCACGTGTCGCTGGTCAACAATCGCGCACCCGACCCGCAGCACTTCGCCGAGGTCGTCGCCGGGCTCACCTGAGGTCGGTCAGGCGGCGCGGGTCAGGGCGACGGAACGTACTGGTACACGTCGGACTGGATCGCGCACGGCGCCGGCGGCACCACGATCACGCGCAGCACCGAGGTCGCGATGTCGAAGTCGAGGCCCTCGGTCTCGAACGAGCCGGTGCAAGCGCTGACCTGCGGGAGTTCGCCGAGTGACGTGACCGTCGCGTTGACGGACGCTCCGCTCAACGCCGATGCCAGGTCGACCTGCACGAGCGGCTTCGGCGTGGGTTGCAGGTCGGGCACCGGGTCGTCGGACGAGCAGAGCAGGCGGGTCGCCGAGGTGAACGTGCAGCCCTGGATGTCGCGAACGGGTGAGGCGAGGTTGATCAAGCCGCTGAGCGGAAGTGGGCCGCCGGTCGGCGCGGTCGACGGGTTGAGGATCGGCATCGGGTACACCAACAGCCGCGATTTCGTGCCCCACTCGCCCGAGACCAGCCACTGGCCGTCGGGAGAGATCGCGGCGAAGGAGTTGTTCGACGCCTCGCCCGACGCGAGGAGGTGCTGGTAGTCGTACGACAGCCCGGTCGGCGTGATGACGTTGAAGAGCTTGCCCTGCGCCGAGTTGTCGGATTGGTAGGGATACACGATGTAGCCGGAACGCGAGTCGGGATCGCCGACGTGGTTCCATCCCGCGTCGATGCGTCCCGAGGTGATCGAGCCGATGTTGTCGTACACCTGGTAGCTCGGCCCGCTCAGGGGGTGCACGGTTGCCACGCCCTGGGCGTTGTACACGGAATCGACCTTGTACGTGCCGTCGGGTGCCCAGCCGCTGAGATGGAAGCTCCACCAGAGCGGATCGCCGTTCGGCGACGACGGAGTGCACGCGGCCGCGACCAGCGCGAGCGCGGCGAACGCCAGACCGATACGGACCGCGAGCCCCCTGCGACGTGTCATCGGGACGAGAGTACCGATTGTCCGCGTCGGAAGTAATTCAGCGCGTCCTGGGTCGTCTCGACCTGACTGCTCGCGAGGCTCGAACCGAACGGCTCGTTCCAGAACCCGCCGTCGGGCGTCGGCGGCGCCCAGGGGCCGACGTAGAGGTAGGGGGTCGGGTGCTCCTTGTCGCCGAGCGACCCGCCGTAGTTGACCTCGTCGAGCGTGACCGCGAGGTCGAAGTGCTCGGGCCAGAGTTGCACGATTCCGTCGTCGGCACCGGCCTCGGCGCGCAACAACGCGAGCGCGTCGTCGACGAGGCGGTACCAGTCCGCGAGCAGAGCGGCCTCGGCCGCATCGAGTGGGAGGGCCGCGTCGAGATCGAGCGAAGTCGACGGTGTGTACACCTCGATCGGAGCGCCCGCCTCGATCTCGGCGAACGCGGCTGCGGCCCGAACGGTCGTGATCGCCTCGTGGCGCTCGCCGCGCTCGTCCTCGACGACGAGGTCGGTGCCGTTGATCCGCACGCGCCGATCACCGTGCTCGCTCGCGAAGAACGGCGTGCCGAAGCCGCCCGGCGTGCGGCGCAGACCGATCCGACCGGTGGCCCGGTGACGAGCCGGACTCAACACGTGTTCGGCGAGTGTGTGCAGTGATTCGCGTGTGTTGGAAGGCGCTGCCATCGGGCTCCTCGGGTGTGGGTGACGTGCAAAGCTTCGCCCGAGACGAGAGGTCGGTGCACGTGACGCAGATCGAGGTCAGCGCAGAGCGTTCGTGGGTGAAGATCGCGACCTGGAGCGAGATCGAGGACTGCGTGCCGATCGGCGCCGTCGTCGAGGGCATCGACCTCGTCATCATCCGCCGTGGCGACACGCCATCGGTGCTCTACGGGCGCTGTCTGCACCGCGGCGCGCTGCTCGCCGACGGCACGGTCATGGGGGAGGACCTGTTGTGCGGCGTGCACGGCTGGGACTACCGGATCGAGTCGGGCGTCAGCGCGTACAACAACAACGAAGTGCTCGAGAAGTTCACGAGCATCGTCGAGGGTGACGACCTGCTCGTCGACGGGGGCGAGATCCGCTCCTTCGCGTCGCGCCATCCGCAGCCCTACGACCCCGACACCTACCAGGGGTACTACGACGATCCTCACCTGGTCCCGGAAGAGCCGTTCGTCGCGTACATCCACGAACTCGCTGCGAACGGACTCACCAAGACGGGCCCTCACGGTCCCATGGGCGCGATGGGTGTGCCCCGCGATCAACTGCCGAGCTGGGACCGCATCCAGTTCGTGACCGCGCAGCTCGCGCGCCTGCCGCTGCTCGACGACGAGCCGGTCGCGACCGAAGTGTGCATCGGGCCCAACGCGGCGCGGCCGCTTTGGCTCGACATTCCGCTGCTCGTGTCCGACATGAGCTTCGGCGCTCTGTCGCTCGAGGCCAAGACGGCGCTGGCGAGGGGCGCACAGCTCGCCGGTACAGGCATCTGCTCAGGCGAAGGCGGGATGTTGCCCGAGGAGCAGTCCGAGAACAGTCGCTACTTCTACGAACTCGCCTCGGCGCGATTCGGATGGTCGTTCGACCACCTCGCCAAGGTGCAGGCGTTCCATTTCAAGGGGGGCCAGGGTGCCAAGACCGGAACCGGCGGCCACCTCCCGGGCGACAAGGTCCGCGGCCGGATCGCCGAGGTCCGCGGGCTGCCCGAGGGCGCCGCTGCGGTGTCGCCAGCGCGGTTCCCCGACTGGACGTCGGTCGACGACTACCGCGAGTTCGCGGCCGAGGTACGCGAGCGGTCGGGCGGGATCCCGGTCGGCTACAAGATGTCGGCGCAGCACATCGAGGCCGACATCGACGCCGCGCTCGACATCGGGGTCGACTACATCATCCTCGACGGTCGCGGTGGTGGGACCGGTGCGGCGCCGCTGCTGTTCCGCGACAACATCTCGGTCCCGACCATGCCCGCGCTCGCTCGGGCGCGCCGGCACCTCGACCGGCTCGGTCGTCGCGACGTGACGTTGATCGCGACCGGCGGGTTGCGTCACGCGGCCGACTTCGCCAAGGCGATGGCGCTCGGCGCCGACGCGGTCGCCGTCGCGAACTCCGCCATCCAGGCCATCGGATGCTTGGGCATGCGGGCGTGCAACACGAACAACTGTCCCGTCGGCATCGCCACGCAGAAGCCACATCTCCGCGCCCGACTACCGGTCGACGAGGCCGCGCACCGGCTCGACCGGTTCCTGCGGGCGACGGTCGAGCTGATGCAGGTCCTGGCCCGTGCATGTGGCCACGATCGGCTCTCGGGCCTGAGTCCCGACGACCTCACGACGTTCGATCGAGACATCGCTCACCTGACGGGCATCGCCTACGGCGGTGTGGTGCCGCTGTGACGCTCGAGTGGCACAAGGTGGCCGAGCTCGACCAGCTCGACGAGGGTCGCGTGACGACCGTCGTCGCCGGTCACCGCAGCGTCGCGTTGACGCACTGCGGTGGGCGGTACGGCGCGCTCGACAACCGCTGCCCTCACCAGGGCGGCCCGCTTGGCGAGGGATCGATCGAGAACGGATGGCTGCGCTGCCCGTGGCACGGCTACGACTACTCGCCGCACGACGGCACACCGCCGCACGGATTCGCCGACGCGCCCGAGTCGTTCCCCGTCGAGGTCCGCGACGACGGCGTCTACGTACAGATCCGCGCGCAGGACCCGCACGAGCGGACCGTTTCCGACGTCATGGTCGAGACAATGGTCGCCTTCGGCGTCACGCACGTGTTCGGGATGGTCGGTCATTCGAATCTCGGCTTCGCCGACGCGCTGCGCCGACAAGAGGTCGCCGGCGCGCTCACCTACATCGGCATCCGTCACGAGGGCGCCGCGGCGTTCGCCGCGTCCGCGTACGCGAAGCTCACAGGGCGCCCGGCCGCGTGCTTCGCGATCGCCGGCCCGGGCTCGACGAATCTGCTCACCGGCCTCTACGACGCGAAGGTCGACCGGGCACCGGTGTTGGCGATCTCGGGTCAGGTGCCATTGAAAGTGCTCGGCCGGGGTGCATTCCAGGACGTCGACCTCACGGCGGCCTTCGCCGACGTCGCCGGCTTCTCACGCACGGTTCTGCCCGCGTCCGACCATGGTGAACTCATGGCGCTGGCATTGAAACAAGCGATGATCGAGCGTCAGGTGTCGCACCTGGTGCTGCCCGACGAGGTGCAGGTACAGGCCGCGCCGGGTCGTGCCGCGTCGAGTCCGGTCGGTCGCCTCCCGGCGCGCGAGATCCACCCGCCCGATGCCGAGTTGGCGCGCGCACTCGCGCTCATCGAGGGTGCGCGACGGCCGGTGATCGTGGTCGGGCACGGTGCCCGTTTCGACATGGCGCCCATCGTCGAACTCGCTGAACGGTTGCACGCGCCGGTGCTGACCACGTTCAAGGCCAAGGGTCAGATCTCGGATCGGCACCCGCTGGGGTGTGGCGTGCTCGGCCGGAGTGGCACTCCGGTCGCGAGTTGGGTGATGAACGAGTCCGACCTGCTGGTCGTGTTCGGCGCGTCGTTCTCGAACCACACCGGGATCGCCGACTACAAGCCGATCATCCAGGTCGACTTCGATCCGATGGCGCTCGGCAGGTTCCATCCCGTGACCGTGCCGGTGCTGGGTCACGTCGGTGTCACCGCGTCCGCGCTGCTCGCCGGCATGACGCCATCGCCGGAGCGTGTCGATCAGCGCGACGACGTCGCCGCTCGGTGGGCGTTGTGGCGCGACGAGAAGCGACGACGTCTCGAGGACGACCGCGGTCGGGGCGTCGCGTCGGTGGCCGTGTTCGACGCGATGACGCGACTCGTGCCGGCCGATGCCGTGATCGCCGTCGACGTCGGCAACAACACCTACTCCTTCGGCCGCTATTTCGAGTGTGCCGAGCAGTCGGTGCTGATGTCGGGCTACCTCGGCTCGATCGGTTTCGGATTCCCGGCCGCCATGGGTGCGTGGGCCGCGGCGCCGGACCGTCCGATCGTGGCCGTGACCGGCGACGGCGGCTTCGGCCAGTACCTCGCCGAGTTCACCACCGCCGTGCGTCACGACATGGACATCACGCACGTCCTCATCAACAACTCGCAGCTCGGCAAGATCAGCAAAGAGCAGCGAGCGGTCGAGATGGATGTGTGGCAGACCGGCCTGACCAACCCCGACTTCGCGGCCTACGCAGAGAGTTGTGGTGGCAAGGGCTTCAGGGTCGAGCGGCGTGACCAGCTCGACGCGGCGATCGGCGAAGCACTCGCCCACCGCGGCCCCGCGCTCGTCGAGGTCATCGCGGACGCCGATCTCGTCTGACGACGACGACCGAGCGTTCAGCCCAGCTCGAAGGGGGCGGCCGGCCCGTCGTCGGTCTCGAGGTCGAGCGCGAGCGAGTTCATGCAGTAGCGGAGCCCCGTCGGCGTCGGTCCGTCGTCGAACACGTGTCCGAGGTGCGAACCGCATTTCGAGCAGCGGACCTCGGTGCGGCGCATACCGAACTTGCCGTCCTCGATGAGCGTGACGGCGTCGGGCGAGACCGTGTCGAAGAAGCTCGGCCAGCCCGAACCCGACTCGAACTTGGTCTCCGAGCGGAAGAGCGGCTGTCCACAAGCCCCGCACTGGTACATCCCGTCACCGTGCGGCTTGACGAATTCGCCCGACCAGGCGGGCTCGGTGCCGGCCTGGCGCAGGATCTCGTAGCGGTCGGGGGAGAGGCGGGCCCTCCACTCGTCATCGGTCGTGGGGAGGTCGGTCATGGGCCCAGAGTACGGGGTGCCGTTCCAGGGCCGCCGTCGGGATTGCTTTCCCCGGTGCGACCCAGGTATTAGCGTATTGACACGACCGCACCTGCGGTCCGGCATCGGGCGGGTCCGACATCGGGCGGTTCCGGTTCACAAGAGGGGGAATCAATGAGACGAAGCAGGATCCGCAACGCCGCGGGACTGGGGCTGGCAGTCATGTTGCTGTCGGCGATGACGGTTGCGTGTACTCCGCCGCCGGCGCCGGTCGCGGTGCCCTGGAAGTTCGACACCACGAGCCTCCGGGTCAACTCGTCGCAGGACGAGGTCCGCGACCCGATCTTCCACGCGTGCATTTCGTTCTCGGGCTGCTCCGACGAGCCCTACGTCATGAACGTCAACTTCACGGTCCAGATCGGCGTGCCGAACTCGGCCAGCACCGATGTGACCGGAGGCCACAGCTGTGGTCACAGCCCGTCGGTGTCGGCCGGCCAGACGATCACCGACGGCGGTTGCTGGCGCGGCACGAAGACCTTCAGCGTCGCCCCGCTCACCATCACCGATCTGCTCACGGGCAACGGGCATCTCACCGTGTTCGGTTCGTACAACTGGATCATGGAAGAGGACACCGTCGGAGTCGGCGAAGCCGCCTCGGGTACGGCCAACATCCTCAAGGACGCGCTGAACCAGACGCTCGCCGTCGGCAGCATCCCGTCCGACCTGAGCACGCTGCTCAGCCTCATCACGAGCAACCTCGGAAGCGCCTTCGGCATCCTCGCCGGCAACATCCCGCTGTTCGGCCTGGGTGACGACGTCATCGGCGGCGCCCTCCATGTCGGCATCGGCGCCTCGGGCGACCTCGGCACCCTGCTCGACGGCCAGATCGGTGCGGCAAGCTTCCCGAGCATTGCCATCCCGATCGTCGAGCTGCCGCCGGACATCAATGGCGGTGGCTTCTACACGATGAGCGCGGCGAAGGCGTTCAACGGTGAGCACTTCCACGGAGGATGCTCGCTCGGAACCTGTGGTGACTACACCATCAACTTCGGATCGGGTCCCGGCTGACCGGCGACTGAGCAAGACGTTCGACGGGCGGTCCTCCGGGGCCGCCCGTCGTCGTTTTCAGCCCAGTTCCTCGCGCAGCGCGTCGCGGCTCGAGACCACCGTGACGCCGCTGTCGCGGATCAGTTGGAGGTCGCGCCGGAGCTGCTCGGTGGTCGACGTGTACGCGTCGCCGGTCGGCGTGTCGTCGATGCGATGCCAGAAGAAGATGCTCCAGCCGTTCGTCGCCTTCGTCTGGTCGAGCTGATCGAGTAGCCACGTCGACGGGATGTCGCGCTTCACCGGATACGCCCGCAGGTTCCAGCGGTCGAAGTCGTGGTTGTCGTTGACGTACGGGTTCGGATCGCAGTTGCGCACCGCGTCGTAGAAGCGCTTGGCAATGTCGGTCACACGCTGGTCGTGGTCGCAGCCAGGCGTGACGAACGTGGCGATCGGATGGTCGAGCAGGGCTTCGAGGTGGCGACGACTCTCGCTCAACTCCGTGGTGATCCGCCCCGTCGTCTGCCGGGTGAGCGCGGGATGGGTGACCGAGTGGCTGGCGATGTCACCGCGATGCGACCAGTCGACGATCTGCTCGTCGGTCATGTAGTCGCGGCGGTCGGCCTCGCTCGCGTCGGCCTTCAGTCCGGTGACGACGTTCATCTGGGCGGACCACCCGAAGCTCTCGACGATGGGGAGGCCGAGGCGATACGCGTCCTCGTAGCCGTCGTCGAACTCGATCGAGACCAGCGGGCGCGAGAACGGGCGGTGCGTGCAGCGAGCGAGGCAGCGCCGCACCGGCTCGGGCGTCGACGAGGCCGGCAACGCGGCCGTTGCCAGCAGCATCGCTGCCAGGGCGGCCCCACGCTGTCTCGTCCGTGGGAGCGACCGCATCGAGCCGAGGATAACCACGTGCCCGACGGCTACCGTCTCGTCATGGACATCTCTGGCAAGCGCGTTCTGTTGACCGGTGCGAGCGGCGGACTCGGACGAGCGATCGCTCACGAGCTGGCCGGCAAGGGGGCGCGACTCACGATCTCGGCCCGCAACGAGGTGCAGCTCAAGGAACTCGCAGCTGAGACCGGTGCCGAGGTGCTCGTCGCGGATCTCGCCGACCGCGCCGATCTCGAACGGGTCATCGAGGCCGCGAAGGCGTGCGACGTGCTCATCGCCAACGCGGGCATCGGCGGCGATCGCAGCGTCGAGGAGATGACGCCCGCCCAGGTCGACGCCGCGATCGACGTCAACCTCCGCGCTCCGGTGATGCTCGCGACCGAGTTCAGCCAGGCGCGTCTCGCCGAGGGGCGTCCCGGCCACATTGTGTTCATGGGCTCGCTCTCCGGCGTGACAGCGTCGCCCCGCTGCCGGCTCTACAACGCGACGAAGTTCGGTCTGCGCGGCTTCTCGCTGGCGCTTCGCCAAGACCTGCACGGCACGGGGATCGGCGTCAGCGTCGTCGAGCCGAGCTTCATCCGTGACGCCGGCATGTTCGTCGACTCGTCGATCGATCTGCCCGCTGGAGTGCGCACGAAGTCACCCGAAGATGTCGCGAAGGCGGTGTCGAGGGCGATCCGACGCAACGAGGGCGAGGTGTTCGTCGCGCCCGTCGAGCTGCGGCTCGCCGCCGTGCTCGGCGGGCTGGCACCGCGGCTCAGCGCGACGGTGCATCGCCTCGTCGGCGCGGCCGATCGCGTCGGCTGACTGCGTCAGTACTTCTGCCAGCTGGGGCCGAGCGGGGCCTGGTCGACGCCGGGCTGCGTCCAGTCGCACACGCCATCGGGGAAGGTCGCCGCGAGCCGCGCGCGCTGCGCGGCGGTGAGCGGCTTCGTGTAGACGTGCGTGGCCACCGCGTCGTCGATGCTCTGCAGCTGGCACTTGATGATGTCTTCGCGGATGGGTGAGCCGGCCACCGTGCGCGGGTCGCCCTTGATCGGGTAGGGATCGGTGCACGCGCCGGGGTGGTAGTAGATGTCTTTGCCGGCGTCGACGAGCTTGCCTGCGGCGTCGAAGCACGAGTTGATCGCCTTGGGCGGCTGGTGATCGGCGAGTTTCGTGGCAATCAGCTGCGACGACGAGTCGGCCTTCACGTCGGTTGCCCACTGGTCGAGGAGACCGATCGCGTCGCTGCCGGCGCCGAGCGCGCCGGTGAGGCTGTCGATCAGCGTCTTGCCCGGCGGGAGCTGGCGGGTCCAGATCACCAGGTTCGGCGCTGCGCTGCCGTCGGATTCGACGATGCGCTCGCGGATCGTGAACACGCGGTACCGATCGTGGATGTCGCCCTTCGGGTCGGTGTAGATGTTCATGGTCAGGATCGGGATCTTGAGCAGGTCACCGCCGCCCTCGTTCACGCGACCGCTGGTGTAGCTGACCTCGAGCGAGTGGTCGTCGGCCTCGGCACGCGCTGCCTGCCACTTGCCATCGATGTCGAACGACCCGACTGACTGATTCAGCGCGACGAACTCGTCGGGCGTGAGCGCACCGCTGTTGAGACCGGCCAGGCCGTACTGCACGCCGACGTTGTCCCAGGCTCGATTGGCGAAGCCGGTCGTGGGATCGCGGCCGTAGATGTTCACGTTGGCGTCCTGCAGCGTGCAGCGGATTCCCTTCGGGTTCTTGACCGCGTCGTAGATCTGGTCCGCGGGCGGCTGCGGGAAGCCCTTGTCGAGGCCCGGGATCGCCGAGGTGGCGCCCTGGATCTTGTCGCCGAAGCCGCACACGCCGGGATCGATGGCGGGGACGAACGTCTGCTCCCAGAAGTCGCACGTCGCCGGCGTGAGATGGCCGTTGACGGCGACTCGCTTGGTCGCATCCCACTTCGCGGCTGCCGGCGACGTGCGGTAGTAACGGTTCAGCAGCGCGCAGTCGACGACACCGCCGGCGATCGACGCGGCGTCGGGGAACGGCAGGATCGGCGCGATCGCGTCGAGGAGGCCGGGGTAGTTCTGGGCGATCATGAGCTGCTGGATCGCACCGCCGGATCCGCCCTCACCGATCGTCACCACGGGCACGCCGTAGTGCTCGGCGAAGTGCTCCTTCACGATCATCATCGTCTCGGCCGACAGCACGTCGTTGCACATCACCTGGAAGGTGTTGAAGGTCGACGTCGCGACCGCGTACCCCTTGCCGATCAGTGCGGGATCGGTCGCGCCGAGCAGGTCGAATCCCTGCGTGTACGTCGTGCCGCAGCCGCCGCCGAATTCGTAGACGAGGCGTCCGTTCCACGCGGCTGCATCGGGCTGGTCGGCCGCGAATCCGGCGGTCTCGAGCAGCTCGATCGTGTACACCGCCCGGTTGAGCACGCCACGCTCGCGGCGCACCACGAACGGCACGTCCTTGCCGCCCGACTTCGTGGTCGCGACGTCGGCGGGCAGTGTGTGTGGATCGGCGAGGTCGTGGAACTTGCCGTCGGTGCCGACGTAACGCCACGTCACGACCGTCGGGGCGAAGCAACCCTTGTCGACGGTCGACGCCGCCAGACCGAAGTCGGTCGTGGTGCACGCGGTGAGGGGAAAGTGCGGGCCCGAGAACACCGGCCCGTCGATCGGGTGGGCGACGACGTCGAGGTGTCCGACACCGCCATCCGCCTTCACCTCGATGGTGTGCTTGCCGGGGTGGAGTCCGCCGATGAGCGCCGCCTTCATCGGCACGGTCGACGACCCGCGGAAGGTCGCCGAGGTCGCGTGGCCGTCGATCGTGACCTTCGCGTCGCTGCCGTTGCCGGGGATGCCGATCAGCAAGTCATCGCCGGTGACCATGTCGGCGCGTGTTGACAGCGGCGTGATGATCAACCCATCGGTGTCGGAGCTCTTGCCGCTCGTGCACGACATCGCGATGATCGTCAGTGCGCAGAGCACCACCGCGATCCGCGCGCGACTCGACGAACTTCGGGCCAGCAATCGCTCGTGCCTATCCGTTCGTCTGCTTGATGTCATCTCGACCTCCCGAACGGCAGCGTCCCACTCTACGGCTGAGAAGTATGGTGACCGGTCGTGGGGTCGGTCAGGATGTGGTCGGTCGTCGCGGTCGGTCTGCTCGCGTCATCGACCGCGTGCGTTGGCGCGACCGGCGTGCACACCATCGCTGGGCCGAGACACACCTCGAAGCCCGTCGTCGAGGCTCGCACCGTGACGCGCGTGACCGCCCCGCTGATCCCTCAGTGCGTCGGGTCGTTGACCACCGAACTCGAGGCGGGACAGCTGCTGATGGTGCTCGTGGCCGATCCCTCGCAGGCCGGCGACCTCGCCGCGGTCGGTGCGGTGGGTGGGTATGCGCTGACCGGCGATCAGCAGGGTGACGTCCGCGCTGCGATCGCGAGTGTCGGCGCGCGATCGCATCTACCCCTCCTCGTGTCGGGAGATGAGGAGGGTGGCACCGTGCAGCGGCTGCGCACCGTGCTCGGGCTTCTGCCGTCGGCCGCGAAGCTCGTCTCGCAGGGCAGCGCGGCCGCCGCGGGCGCGAAGTTCGCCGACTACGCCCAGAAGATGGCCTCGCTTGGATTCAACATGAACCTCGGCCCGAGCCTCGACGTGGGCGCGGGGTCGGCTCTCGGGACCCGTTCGTTCGGCAACACGGTCGACACCGTCTCGAGCTACGGCAACCAAGTGATCGCCGGCGTGCGGCGCGGCGGATTGATCCCGGTCGCCAAGCACTGGCCGGGGATCGGGGGCGGCACGGTCGACCCGCACGTCGGCGAGTCACAGCTGGCGTCGATCCAGCAGCTCCGCCAACGCGACGAGGTGCCGTTCGACCGCGCCATCGCGGCCGGCGTGCCGGCCTTGATGGTGAGCCACGCGACCATCCCCGGTCTGACCGGCGTCATTCCCGCATCGCTGTCGCACGAGGCGATCACCGACGAGCTCCGTGGGCGCGAGCACTTCGATGGGGTGGTCGTCACCGATTCGCTGGGGATGGGCGCCGTCAGTGCGACGGGTCTGAACGACGCGTCGGCAGCGGTGCGTGCGATCGAGGCCGGGGCCGACATCGCGCTGATCTCCGATCCCAAGTTCGTCGCCGCCGCGCACCGAGGGATCGTCAACGCGGTCAACTCGGGTCAACTGACCAAGGCGCAACTCGATCGATCGGTCGCCCGCGTGCTGGTCCTCAAGGGGATCACGGGCGGCTGCCCCGTCTGATCTGCTTGCCGCCGGGCCTGGGCTTGCCGCCCGATCTGGGCGCGCCGCCGGGCTTGCCCGTGGCCTTTCGCGGGCCAGGCTTGTGGCCCCCCGGCGGCCTCGGCCGTGGATCGGGTGACTTCACCGGTCGTGCCGGCGCTGCCTCGAAGTCGACCACGGGTCCGATCAGCGCGGGGTTCGCGTGGTCGATCGTCGGCGGCACCTTCAGCGCCTTCATCACCTGAGTGGTCAGCTTGTGCGACTCGGGCGTGACGAGCGTGACCACGACACCGGTCGCGCCCGCGCGAGCGGTGCGGCCGGACCGGTGGGTGTAGTCCTTGTGATCCGCGGGCGTGTCGAATTGCACGACGCCCGCGACCGCGTCGATGTGGATGCCGCGCGCGGCGACATCGGTGGCCACCAACACCCTGACCTCGCCGTCGCGGAATCGGGCGAGCGCGCGGTCGCGTTGACCCTGCGATTTGTCGCCGTGCAGCGCGACCGCGGGCACGCCCCGTCGCACCAGTTGTTCGCAGACGCGGTCGGCGCCGTGACGCGTGCGCGTGAACACGATCGCGGAGCTGAGGCGCTTGAGGATCTCGGCGGCGGTGTCGATCCGTTGTTCGCGCTTGACCGACCAGAAGTAGTGGATCGCGTTCGATGCCTCGTCGTCGGCAGCCCGTGCGACCTCGACTCGTGCCGGATCATGTTGGTAGTGGCGGATGAGCACGTCGATGTCGCCGTCGAGTGTCGCCGAGAACAGCAACGTCTGGCGTGTCGCCGGCGTCTCGTCGAGGATCGCCCTGACCTCGGGGAGGAACCCCATGTCGGCCATGCGGTCGGCTTCGTCGACGACCACGAGCTGCACCGATCCGAGGCGGATCGCACCGCGGTCCATGAGGTCGCGCAGGCGACCCGGGCAGGCGACCGCGAGGTCGACGCCGCGCCGCAGGGCGTTGACCTGCCGCTCGATCGAGACGCCTCCGTAGAACGAGTCGACGACCAGTCCGATCGGTTTCGAGATCAACCGCAGCTCGGTGGCGACCTGCTCGGCCAGCTCGCGGGTCGGCACCAGCACGAGACCGGTCGGCCGCTTGGGCTCAGCCGCAGCGCAGCGCATGGCCATGGGGATGCCGAACGCGAGCGTCTTGCCCGAGCCGGTCGGCGCCTTGCCACACACGTCGCGGCCCTCGAGGGCCGGCGGGATGGACGCGATCTGGATCGGGAACGGCTCCTCGATGCGCCGGGCGCGCAACGACGACTCGATCAGTGGCGTCACGCCGAGTTCGGCGAACGGCGAAGTCATCGAGACGTCGTCAGCCGACGTTGAGCAGGTCGACGACGAAGATCAGCGTCTCGCCGCCCTTGATGAGTCCGCCGGCGCCGCGGCCGCCGTAGCCCTTGTGCGGCGGGATGGTGAGCTGCCGGCGTCCGCCGATGCGCATGCCGGCGACGCCCTCGTCCCAGCCTGCGATGACCTGTCCGCCGCCGAGACGGAAGTCGAACGGATCGTTGCGGTCCCAACTGGCGTCGAACTGCTGGCCCGTCGACCAGGCGACGCCCACGTAGTGGACGATCACGTTCGCGCCCTTGACTGCTTCGGTGCCCTCGCCGACGACGAGGTCGTCGATGACCAGTTCAGCCGGGGCAGCGGTGTCGGGCACGGTGATGATGGGCTTCTCGTCAGACATGGCGGGCAATCCTACTCGTGGCCCGGCGCGACGACGACGGCCTCGTAGGGGTCCAGCCTCCCGTCGAACGCACCGCCGGCACGTGCGGCTGACGCCGACGAGACCACGACGTTGCCGCGCACGTCGGTCGCCGCGGGCTCGGCACTCATGTTCACCGCGACGTCGACTCGCCTGCCCGCGACCGTGCGCGAGTACGCCAGCACCTCGTCCGGGGCATCGAGCAGGGCGAACGCGCCCATCTGCAGTTCGATGTGATCGCGGCGCAGCGCGAGGAGTTGGCGGTACAGCGACATCATCGAAGTCGCGTCGTCGGCCTGAAGCGCGACGTTGCGTGTGTCGGCGTCGGGCGGCCACGGCAACCATGGGCTCGCCGCGTCGCCATCCGGCGATGCCCAACCGTGCGACGGCGTCGCGTCCCAGGGGATCGGCGCGCGGCAGCCGTCACGTCCCGCCGGATCGTGACGGCGGTCGTCGGGGACCACGGCATCCTCGAGCCCGAGCTCCTCGCCCGCGTAGAGGAAGGGTGTCCCCCGCAGGGTCAGCAGCAGCAGGGCGGCGGCGCGGGCGATGCGCTCGTCGCCGCCGTAGCGCGTGCGGTGGCGCGGGTTGTCGTGGTTCGACAGGACCCACGTCGGCCACGCATCGATCGCGTCGAGTTGGCCCATCGTCGTCTCGAGTTGGGCCCGCCACGCTGGTGCCTCGAACGGCGTGTAGAGCGGTGGGAAGTTGAAGCAGAGGTGCAGCTCGTCGTCGTTGCCGTAGTGCTCGGCCACCAACGCGGTGTCGAGCAGGTAGATCTCGCCGATGGCCATGCGGTCGCCCGCGTACGAGTCGACGAGTGTGCGCAGGTCGCGCAGCAGTGCGTGTGTCTCGGGACGGTTGTTGAGGACGGTGTGGGGGAGCCCGGCGAGATCCGCCGGTTCGTCGGCGAACGTCGGGTCTTTCCCGATGAGGTGCACGACGTCCATGCGAAAGCCGTCGACGCCCCGATCGAGCCAGAAGCGCAGCGTGTCGTGCATCGCCGCGACGACATCGGGATTCGACCAGTCGAGGTCGGGCTGCTCGGGGAGGAAACAGTGCAGGTAGTACTGGCCCGTCGTCGCGTCCAGCGTCCACGCAGGACCGAACGTCAGTGACTCGATCCAGTTGTTCGGCGGCCCGCCGTCGGGTGCCGGGTCGCGCCACACGTACCAGTCACGTTTCGGGTCGGTGCGCGAGCAGCGGCTCGCCCGGAACCACTCGTGGTCGATCGAGGTGTGATTCGGGACCCAGTCGATGATGACCCGGAGGTCGCGATCGTGTGCCTCGGCGAGCAGACGGTCGAATGTGTCGAGGTCGCCGAAGAGCGGGTCGACGTCGCAGTAGTCGGACACGTCATAGCCGTAATCGGCCATGGGGGAGCGGAAGAACGGCGACAGCCAGATCGCGTCAACGCCGAGGTCGACCAGGTGATCGAGGTGCCGGCGGATCCCCTCGAGGTCACCGACGCCGTTGCCGGTCGTGTCGCAGAACGACCTGGGATAGATCTGGTAGGCGACCGCGGTCTGCCACCAGTGCCCGTCGTTCGACGGCACCGTGGTCAGAGGCCCGCGGCGCCGAGCAGCTGTGCAGCCCGGACGATGACCGCCGAAAGGTCGGGGTGGTCGTTCTCGAAGGCGATCGCGTCTTCCATCAACCGGTCCTTGAGCGACTCATGGTCGCCCGACTCGATCGCGGTGCGGACCTCGGCCTTCAGCTCCTGCGCACGAGGGACTTCGGCAGTGTCGTGGCTCTCGAGTTGGTCGGCGAGCTCTTCGAGGTGGGCGCGTTTCTCGTCTTCCATGCGCGAATCGTACCGAAGATGTGGCGCAGCACTCAGCCTGACTCTGCTCAGGCGGCGACGGGTTCGTTGTCGTCGGCTGCTTGTTCGGCTTCGAGTGCTCGGGTGAGGAGTGCGGAGACCCAGACGTCGGCGCCGTAGAACGTGAGTTTCTCGCCGCCGCCGATACAGGTCGCGGTGCGCCCGGTGATGGGGAGTGCTTGTTGTTCGGGTTGATCGGCGAGGCGGCCCGGTGGTGGCCGGCTGTCTTGTCGAAAACAGTGTTGTCGGAGGTGGGTGACGAGGCGGTTGCCGACGATTTGGCCGTGGCGGTCGAGGAACGTGAAGTGC
>JAYTFP010000160.1:0-16021 GCA_043734285.1 Acidimicrobiaceae bacterium | reverse complement strand
GCGTCGTCGACCTCGGGCTCGACCGACATGCTCGAGGCGTTGGGCGTCGCGGTCGACCTCGACGGCCCAGCCGTCGAGCGTTGCGTGAGCGAGGCCGGCGTCGGCTTCTGTTTCGCGCGCATGTTCCACCCGGCGATGCGCCACGTCGGGCCGGTGCGCGCCGAACTCGGCATCCCGACCGTCTTCAACATCCTCGGTCCGATGTCACACCCCGGCAGGGTCAGGCGACAGTTGCTCGGGGTCGCCGACCCGAACCGCGTCGACGTGATGGCCGAGGTGCTCCGCCAACGCGGCATGGAGCGGGCCATCATTGTGCATGGCCATGACGGCCTTGATGAGTTGACCACCACCGACACGTCAACGCTGATCTCGATCAGCGGTTCGAGCATCGAGCGCCGCCAGTTCGACCCGGCCGAGGTCGGTCTGCCCCGTCGCACGCTCGACGAGGTGGCTGTCGGCGATCCCACACAGAACGCCGCCGTCGCCCGCCGCATCCTCGCCGGCGAGAGTGGCGCGCACCGCGACCTCGTGGTGCTCAACACGGCAGCGGGACTCGTCGTCGCCGATGTGGCCGCCGATCTCGTCGAGGGGGTTGCGTTGGCCGCTGCGGCGATCGACAGCGGTGCGGCATCCGACGTGCTCGACCGCCTCGTCGTCGCCTCGCACGCCTGACGCGCTCACGTTCCGCGCGGCACGCGCTCATGAGCGCAGTGGTGCCAACCTCGGAAGCGGCTCGCAATACGTGCCGATGACCTTGCTGGCGCGCAACGACGACGCGTTGCGGTCGAGCCAGCGAACTGCGACGAGCAGTTCGTCGCTGAGATCGCGGGGGAGCGGCCCGGTCGACGGCGGCCCCGGATCAGGCGGGACCGCCTCGACCTCGCGGCCCGGGTCGATGCCGGCGAGCGTGCCCGGTGCCGACTCGGCCGGCCAGTGGCGAGTCAGGCGTCCCCGTCGGAGTTCGAACCGGTCACCGGTGCGGTTGTCGACGACCTCGAGCAGCGCGGCGCGTCGCATGCGGTCGAGCCCGCGGTGTCGGCGGACCGAGTCGATGAACGACTGCAGCCGGTCGCGGGTCGCGGCCGCGTCTTCGAAGCGCTGGTCGGCCGCGAGCTGACACATCCGAGCGGTCAACGGCTCGATCACCAGGTGAGGGGCGTGTGTCATCGCCGCACGAGCGGTCGCGGCGATCACCGAGTACTCGTCATCGGTCACGTCACCCACGCAGGTACAACGTGAGAGGCCGAGCTGCGCGGGGATGCACGGACTCGGTCGGCGAGTCTGTGTCGCGCATCGACGGAGTGGGACCACCGACTCGATCGCGTCGACGACGGCCAGGGCGACGCGGCGCGAGCCGAGCGGTCCCAGGTAGACGGCGCCGTCGTCCTTCGCCTCGCGTATGACGCAGAGACGCGGAAAGCGTTCGTTGGTGAGCTTCACGTAGACCGATGACTGCCATCGGTTGGCCTCGACGTTGAACGGCGGTTCGCAGTGATGGATCAGCCGGATCTCGAGGATCGACGCCTCGAACTCGGTGGCACAGCGCTTGTGGTCGATACGCTCGGTCTGCGCGAGCAGGGAACCGACCTTGCGACGCTCGTCGGTCGAGAAGTAGGAGCGCACCCTGCTGCGGAGATTCGTCGCCTTGCCGACGTAGAGCACGCGGCCGCGGCCGTCGCGGAAGAGGTAGACGCCGGGTGATCGCGGCAGACGTTGCGTGAGTCGGAGCTTCGCGGCCTGAGGGTGGCCGGCCATTGTCGGGAGCGAGCGCAGATCATCGAGGCCGCGGACACCCAGCGAGCCGGCGCGATCGAGGAGGACGTGCAGCAGATCGCCGGTCGCGAGCGCGTCGTCGAGCGCGCGGTGCGACGGCTGGTGGGCGAGTCGGAACCGCGACGCGAGCGTGCCGAGCTTGCAGTTGGGTACCTCGTCGCGCACGAGACGCCGAGCGAGGGTCACGGTGTCGATCGAGGTGTTGACGAGCGGATCGCGACCGTCGCGGGCGAGCGCGTGCTGCAGGAACGCGAGGTCGAAGCGGATGTTGTGTCCGACGATCACCGCGTCGCCGACGAACTCGAGGAGCGACCCGAGCACCGTCTCGATGCGGGGCGCCTTGTGGACCATCGCCTCGGTGATGCCGGTGAGCACGGTGATCGTGGGAGGGATGGCCATGCCGGGATTGACCATCGTCTGGAAGGTGCCGAGGCACTCGCCGCCGCGGAGCTTCACCGCGCCGATCTCGGTGATCGAGCAGTGGTTCGGATCGCCGCCGGTTGTCTCGAGGTCGATCACGCAGAACGTGACATCGGCGAGCGGCGTACCGAGGTCGTCGAAGCTTCGTTGGGTGGTCACGAGGCCACCACGAGTGGTCACCACCACGGTCTATCGAACAGGCGTTCGTGTTGTCAATGGGTCGGGAGCGTTCCAGGTGGTCGGTAGGATGAGTCGGTGACGACTGCAGCCGACCCTCGCTACCGCTGCACCGCCTGCGGCAACCTCACGCGGTTCGACGTGACCATCACACGGCGCACCAAGGCGTTCCACCACTACACGGTGGGCGGCGAGCTCGAGATCGAAGACTCCGAGGTGCTCGCCGAGACGATCGAAGAGGTCGCCTGCCGTTGGTGCGGCACGGCGAGTTCGGTCGTGTCCGAGACCGTCGGCCACACGACGAGCTGACGGCGCAGGTCGGCCTCTGATGACGTCCTCGGCGGTGCTCGACCAACTGCTCCGCCCGGCTCTCGAACGCGCCGTGGTCGTCGCCCGCACGGCGCCGAAGGCACCCGAGACGCCCGAAGTGCCGGCCGGGCTCCGTCCGTTCCTCCGCTTCGCCAAGTTGCCCCCGCCGGCGTTGGCCGCGGTCCGAGCCACGCTCGACGGCGAACCGTCGTTTCGCGAGCGGGTCGCGGCCGAGAGCACCGAAGAGGCCTTGGGCCAGGCTGGTTGGCTGTTCGTGTCCC
This sequence comes from Acidimicrobiaceae bacterium, assembly GCA_043734285.1. Taxonomy (GTDB): domain Bacteria; phylum Actinomycetota; class Acidimicrobiia; order Acidimicrobiales; family Microtrichaceae; genus JAYTFP01. Next base: position 13,061 of record JAYTFP010000160.1, on the reverse strand, counting down.
GTCCCGATGGTTGGGAGGACGAGCTCGCGGGCCTGGTCGCGGATGCCGAGTCGGCACTCGTCGACGCCGACGAGCGGGCGGCGCGTCGTGAGGCAGCGCACCTCCAGTCGATCGTGGCAGGGCTCGAGGTTCGCCTCAAGCAGTCGGAGGATCACGCCGCTCGCCTCGATCAGGAGGTTCGGCGCGAACAGCAGCGCGCGGACGGCGCCGTCAGCGCGTCAGAGCGCCTCCGCGCCGATCTCGATCAGGCTCGCGCCGAGCGCACGGACGCGGTGCGACGACTCAAGGAGACCGAAGCGCGCCTCGCGCAGCGATCGGCAGAGCTGCGCACCGCGCAGACCGACGGTGCCGAGCCGGCCGCGACGACCGACCTACCCGACCACTCGGCTCGAGTCGCGGCAATCGAAGAGCGCGCACGTCGCGCAGCAGCGCTCGCCGACGACATGGCCTCGCACGTGGTGCAGCTGTCGGCCGTGGTCGAGACGCTGCAACGCGAACTGAGCGAAATGCGCGGGCCGACGGGAGCGGAGCCGCTCACCGGCGATGCATCGGCCGACGATGCCGTGCGCGGTCGATCGAACGACCACTCGGCGCCGGCGCGTGCCGCTCGACGCCGGCCCGCTCCGCTGCAACGGGGGGTGCTCGACGACAGCCCCGAGGCGGTCGAGCAACTGTTCGCTCTCGCCGGAGCGGTGGTGCTGGTCGACGGGTACAACGTGGCCATCCTCGCCTGGCCTCATCTGACGCCGAGCGAGCAGCGCCGCAGCCTCGAACAGGCGGCCACGGCGTGGCACGCCCGCTACGGAGCCGACTTCGTGCTCGTGTTCGACGGCGACGACGTCGGCGGGCGCGTCGCCCGCTCCACTGGCTCGCAGGTGCGCGTCCTGTTCACACGCGCCGAGGTCGAGGCCGACGACGAGATCCTCTCGCTGATCGCCGAGGTGGCGCCGGAACATCCGTGCATCGTCGTGTCCGACGATCGCCGCGTTCGCGAGGGCGCGTGGCAGCGCGGCGCGAACGTCGCGGGCTCGGCGCAGATCCTCACGCTCCTGCGCCGCTGATCTCCTCGAATCTTCCCGCGAACCATGCGCGAAAATGTGGGCACAGGGCACAGGCCGCGAGATCGCGCGCGGTTCCCCGGCAGCGACTGGCGACGTCGCTGGTCAGTGACGGACGAGTGAGGCGAGCACGTACCCGACCGAGTTGGTCGTGAAGTGCACCAGTGCTGGAGCGAGGAGGCTGTCCGAGCGGCGGCGGAGCCAGCAGAAGAACAGACCCGCGATGGTCGTACCGCCCACCGCGAGACCGACTCCCACCAAGCGTCCTGGCATGCCACCGCCGAGCAGCTTGCTGCTCACCGGATTGGATCGTTGGATCGACCACGCGGGCAACACGTGCCAGATCCCGAAGAGAAGCGAGGCAGCGATGTCGCCGCGGTGTGCAGGACGCCCGCGACCGATGAGTGTCGGCAGGACCGATCGGAACGCGACCTCCTCCAACAGGACCGTGCCGAACGGAACCGAGATGAGAGCGGTATAGACCGTCGGCCACCCCGCCGGATCGATCCGCCGGTCGCGGAAGAGATTGCGGGTCGACGGGAGCGCGAGGCCGATCAGATAGGCGACGATCACCATGCCCGCGACCGCCCCACCCCAGCGTGCGCCGCTCACGAGCCGTTCCCGACGAAGACACAGAGCCACGGTCTCGGTGCCCGCGCATCGCAACGCGAGCAGCAGAAGGAGACCTGCGACGGCGATGTTCCACGGAACGTACGCCCACGAGGGGATGACCCGATTGGCCATCACGTTGGAGAGCGCCAGGAGGGCGATTGCCGCGAGGATCAGCACGGCCGGGTACTCCGCGTCGTCCCCGCTCACCGCGACGTCGCCTCGACTGGCACGTCGTGAGACTACGTCCGCGGTCCCAGCGCGGTCGGTCTGCGCCGCTGACTGTCAGACCTCGCGGGGATGATGTCGGCATGGACACCATCCGAATCTCGTGCGACGACTGCACGATGCAGCACACCCATGCCTGCGACGACTGTCTGGTCACGTTCGTGTGCTCACGCGACGTCGATGATGCCGTAGTGCTCGACCTCGACGAGCAGCGGGCGTTGCACCGACTACAGGCCGGTGGTCTGCTGCCGGGGGTGAGATTCGCGCAGCGGTAGGGTCCGCCGATGACTCGCAGCCGCCGCGTGACCGCGCACACCGAACCGCTCGGCGCCGACGAGTTCGAGCAGGTCGTGGCCGCCGGCCGCGTGGCCGGACTCGACGAGGTGGGCGCATGCGCGGTGCAGCGATGGGACGCCACGAGGGCGATCCTCGAGCAACGTCGTGCCGAGGGGCTCGCCGCCGACATGGAGTTCACGTACCGAAATCCGGCTCGCAGCACCGATCCGTCGCGGATTCTCCGACGGGCGGCGTCGATCGTCGTCGGTGCCAGGTCGTACGCCCAGCGCGTCCCCGAGGCTCCCGCCGGTCAGGTGTCGGCCCGTGTCGCCCGTTACGCGACGGCCGATCACTACGCGCGTCTCGAACACGGCCTCGACGCGGTTGCGCGAGAACTCCGCGCGCTCGGCTGGCGCGCGGTCGTCGTGTCCGACGACAACGCCCTCGTCGACCGCGAAGCCGCGTGGCGTGCAGGGATCGGCTGGTACGGGCGCAACTCGAACATGCTGATGCCCGGTCGAGGGAGCTGGTTCGTACTCGGCTCGGTGGTCACCGACGCGTTGATCGGTTCGTCGGCGCCTCAGGCAGACGGATGCGGATCGTGCACCCGTTGTCTCACGAGTTGTCCGACCGACGCGATCGTCGCGCCTGGCGTGATCGATGCCCGGCGCTGCCTTGCCTGGTTGTTGCAGGCGCCCGGCACGTTCCCGCTCGAGTTCCGTGAAGCGCTCGGCGACCGTCTCTACGGCTGCGACGACTGCCAGGAGGTGTGCCCACCGAACCGGTCCCACGAGCAACGTCTCGATCGCGCCGGCGAGCTCCCGATCGAGGATGATCCGGGCACCTGGCTCGATGCGCTCGAACTGTTGTCGCTCGACGACGAGGCCCTGCTCGAGCGCTGTGCACGTTGGTACGTGCCCGACCGTGACGCCTCGACGATCCGCCGCAACCTGTTGCTGGTGGTCGGCAACAGCGGCAACGTCGACGACAAGGCCGTTCGTGCGGCTCTGCAGAGCCACGTCGGTCACGCCGACCCGGTCATCGCTGAGCACGCGCGCTGGGCGGCCGATCACCTCGGACTCTCGATGGTGTGACGCACGTCGGCCCGGCTCCAGTGGCGTCGCCGACCCGGGGGCAACGATGATGGCGGGTCGTGAAGCACCTGCTCGTCACCAACGATTTTCCCCCGAAGGTCGGTGGCATCCAGTCGTATCTCTGGGAGTTGTGGCGCCGGCTGCCCGCAGACGACGTCACGGTCCTCACCAGCCCGCACGCCGACGCTGCCGAGTGGGATCGCGAGCAGGCGTTCCGCATCGAGCGCACCACCGAGCCGGTGCTCCTCCCGCACCCCGGCCTGGCGCGCCGCATCGACCGTCTTGCCGAGGAGGTCGACGCCGACCTCGTGATCATCGATCCGGTGCTGCCGCTGGGCGCTCTCGGGCGCTTTCTCGACCGTCCCTACGGCCTGATCCTGCACGGAGCCGAGATCACGATGCCCGGACGGCTGCCCGTCAGCTCGCAGGCGATGGCCACGGTGCTACGCGGCGCGAACCTCGTCATCTCGGCGGGCCGATATCCGCTGGCCGAGGCCGAGCGGGTGACCGGCGCGGCGCTGCCGTCGATCGTCGTGCCCCCCGGCGTCGATGTCGATCGATTCCATCCGCTCGATGAGGCCGAGCGTGCCGCGGCCCGCGCCCGCCTCGGTCTGCCGGTCGACGCGACCATCGTCACCAGTCTCAGCCGTCTCGTTCCCCGCAAAGGGATGGATGTGCTCATCGAGGCGGTCGCCGCGCTCGCCGAGGCGAGGCCCGCGCTCCATCTCGCCATCGCCGGCCAGGGTCGCGATCGCGGCCGGCTCGAACGCCTCGCGGCCAACGTCGGCGCACCCGTGACCTTCCTCGGACGTGTCGACGGCGACCAGCTCGCCGATTTCTTCGGCTGCGGTGACGTGTTCGCCATGTTGTGCCGCGACCGCTGGTTCGGCCTCGAACAGGAGGGCTTCGGCATCGTCTTCCTCGAAGCAGCGGCCGCCGGGGTCCCGCAGGTCGCTGGGCGCAGCGGTGGTTCGCACGAGGCGGTCGAGCACGGCGTCAGCGGATTGGTCGTCGTCGAGCCCGGCAGTTCCACCGCCGTCGCCGACGCGCTCGCCGAACTGCTCGATCGCCCCGACGATCGTCGGCGGATGGCTGTCGCCGGTCGCTCGCGCGCTGAGCGCGACTTCTCCTACGACCTGCTCGCCGCTCGCCTCGCGGCCGGGCTGACCGACCTCGCCGGAACCCGGCCGTGAGCCGTTCGACGGCGAAGCCATCGGCTCCGAAAGCGGCGAAGCCGGAGGCGCAGACCGCGGCCGAGGCCCGCGCCGAGGTCGAGGCGCGCATCGCCACGAACCGGCTCGCTCGACGCGCCGCAATGGATGCGCACTTCGGCGACCGCCTACCTGGCACGATTCTGATGACAGCCACCGCCGTCATCACCGCCGCGTTCGCCGTGCTCGCCGTCGTCGGCGCGGCCGCCGGGGGAGCAGCCGCCGATCTCTCGGGCAATGCGTCGCTCGTCATTGCCGCCGCAGGCACGGTGCTGTTCCTCGTCGCGCTCTGGGACGGCGCGCAGCGCAGCCGTTCGGCGACGCTCGGCATCGGCGGCTGGTTCTTCCTCGCCGCCAGCGCGCCACGATCGGCGCAGGTACGCCTGCTCGCGCCGCTGGCGATCCAGACCGTCGTCGGGATCGCCACGGCTGCCGCCGCGTTCGATCCGTCCGCGGCCGTTCCCACGCCGCTCGCCTTCGGCACGCTCGTCCCCATCTTCGGACTGGCGATCTGCGGCATCTGGGGTGCCCGCTACGGCTACTTCCCACCGCGGGCGGACACTGACAGCGGAGCCGGCAACGCATGAGGACGATTCTCTTCACCGGTAAGGGCGGCGTGGGCAAGACGACGGTTGCGTCGGCGACAGCGATCGCCTGCGCGGAGGCGGGCCTGCGCACGGCCATCATGTCGACCGATCCGGCCCACTCGCTGGCCGACTCGTTCGACATCGAACTCGACGGCCGCATGACCGAGGTCGCCCACAACTGCTTCGCGACACAGCTCGACGCGACCGACCGCATGGAGTCGTCGTGGGGTGAGATCCGCGAGTACCTCCGAGAAGTCTTCAACTGGGCGGGACTCGACGAGGTGGAGGCCGAGGAGCTCTCGGTGATCCCCGGGCTCGACGAAATCTTCGCGTTGACCGACATCACCTCGTTCGAACGCTCGGGCGAGTGGGACGTGCTGATCGTCGACTGCGCGCCCACCGCCGAGACGATCCGGTTCCTCTCGCTGCCCGACATCCTGAGCTGGTACATGGACCGCGTGTTTCCGTTGGGCCGCAGGGTGAGCCGGCTCGTCGGGCCGGTCGTGTCGCGACTCGCGCAGATGCCCGTCGCTGGCGACCAGGTCTTCGGCGCGGCCGAGCGGATGTACCACCAGCTCGACGGAGTGCGCGACCTGCTGCGCGACGGCGAACGTTCGACGGTCCGGCTCGTCGTGAATCCCGAGAAGATGGTGGTCGCCGAGGCGCGCCGCACCTTCACCTACCTGTCGCTGTTCGGCTACCGGGTCGACGCAGTGATCGTCAACCGCCTGTTGCCCGACGCGATCGACGATCCCTGGTTCGACCAGTGGAAGCAGACCCAGGCGCGCCATCTCGAGACGATCCTCGAGAGCTTCTGCCCTGTCCCGGTGCTGCGCGCGGAGTTGGCCGACGGTGAGATCATCGGGCGCGACCTGCTCAGTGATTTCGCGGCGTCGTTCTACGGAGCGTGTCGCCCGGAGGCGGTCATGTTCGAGGGCGACCCGATGACGGTGACCCGCGATGGTGACCAATTCTGCCTGGCGCTCGAACTGCCGTTCGCGGCCCGAACCGATCTCGAGGTCACGCGTACGCCGACCGAGTTGTTCGTGCGAGTCGGACCGCACCGCCGTTCGGTGCTGCTGCCCGACTCGTTGAGCCGTCGCGAGATCACCGACGCGACGCTCGCGGCGGGAGTCTTGCGGGTGCGGTTCTCGTGACGGCCGGCCACCTCGCTGGTCGGGTTGCGACGCGGTGCGGCGTGGCCCAACATGGCGAGATGCCGATCGTCGACGAGGCCCGCTGATGTCGTCGAAGCACGGCGATCGACCATCCGACAGCGCGTCCGAGGGTGTGGAGCACCTCCAGGCCGCGGCGAAGGAGATGCTGGCGGCGGCCCGCAGTTTCCTCGATGCGGTCGAGGACGTGGTCGCCGATCGCGACAAGATGAATGCCATGGTCGGCGTGGTCGTGGAGGTGATGGAGACCGTGGGCAAGTCCCTGGCATCCCTCGGCCCCGACGGGCGCGATTCCACGGTCGATCTGCGCGATCTCCGTGACGCCTCGACCGCATCGACCCGACGGGTCCGCCGAGTCGTGGTGGACTGAGGGCGGCACGCCCCCTCGAGAGGTCGGCGGCGACAGCGCCGTCTTCGAATGATGTCCTCATGTCTCGTTCGGGCGCGCCGATAGGGAGTTCATCATGAGGTTGGTTCGCTTCGAGGACGAGAGCGGTGAGTTCGCCGTCGAATTGCATCCACTGCTGACGGTGATCAGCGGTCTCGACCCGCGCCTGCGCGACGAGTTGATCCGCACCATGTCGGCCATCCCGAGAGGCGCCGATCCGCGGGCGCGGGGTTCGATCGAGGTGCACGGTGTGTATCTCGACCTGAACCGCGAGACTCTCGAGCTGCTCGAGATGCACCAGGACGTCGACGTCGTGGTCCGGTCCACCGACCTGCCGGGTGCCGACGAGCCACTCGCCGGGCTGGGGGCGTCGATGTCGACGCCCACCAGTTCGTACGCGCCGCCGGCGGCGTCGGGCGCCGAGCCGTCCGACGAATCCACGATCGACATCGACGAGGCCCGCGCCCGGGCGGCGGAGATCGAGGCCGCGCAGGACGAATTGGCCGCATCGATCGAGCAGTTGCGCGCGCAGCTCGTCACGCTCGGTGCAGAACGTCACGGACTCGGCATGCAGGTCGAGTCGTCGCGCGCCGCGCTCGACTCGTTCGCCGTGGCCGCGCTGAAGGTCGCACGGGACGATCTCGCCGAGATCGAGAGCCGCGCCACCGATGAGACGAACGACGATGTCGTCGCCGAGCGCGCCGAACTCGAGGAGCGGATCGCCGAACTGACCGCTCGCTCCGAGGTGCTCGATCGAGAGGCCGAGCGACTCGCGGCAATCGACCCCGAGCCGGTTCGCGCCGCGTTCGCCGACCTCGACGCCGCGCTCGAGACCAGTGAGACGATTCCCTCGCCTGAAGCGCAAGGACTACTCGCCGAGTGGAATGAGCTGTCGGCCCGAATCGATCAGCACGAGGCCGAGATCGCCGGCGAACACGATCAGGCCGGCGATCTGGTCGCCCGCCGTGACCAGTGCCTCGACGAGGTCGCTGTCGCTGAGCGCAGCATTCGGAACCCGCCACTCGATCCCGAACTGGTCGAGTCGCTCGAGACGATCCACGACGAGATCTTCGAACTCGACGGCAAGGCCTCGAAGCTCGGTGGGTCGAAGATTCGTCGACGCCAGGAAGAGCTCCGCCGCCGCGAGGACGAAGTCCTCACGAAGTTGGGGTTCGACACCTGGAGCTCGTATGTCATGGGCCTGTCGAGTGCGCACCTCATCGCGCAGCGCCAGGCCACCCTCGACTCGGCCCGCGCGGCACTCGAAGCGGCCGAGGCGGCACTCGCCGAAGCGCCCGACGAGCCCGAGGTCACCGACGAGCTGGCCTCCGAGCTCGAAGCGAGCAAAGCCGAACTGATCGGACGGATCCGCGATCTCGTCGGTGACGACGCCGATGCCGACCCGGTCGCCGCGCTCGAGGTGCTCGAGGTAAATCCCGACGACTCCCGTCCCGATGCCGACAGCGCTGCCGCTGCCCTGGGCGCGGCCCTCGAGGAGACGGGCACGGTCATCGATGCCCAGGCGCTCGAGATCGACGAACTCCATTCCGTGGCGGCCGGCTGGCTCGAGACCATGGCAGAGCTGCCCGAGCGCGTCGCCGTGATCGAGGCCGAACGAGTCGAGCTCGAGGCCGACCTCGCCGCGCAGACCGAGCGTCTCGAGGCGCTCCCCGTGGACGACCCCGACCCCGGCGACAACGAGCTCGAGGAGGCGCGTCGTCGTGTCGCCGAGGCCGAGGAACGCGTCGAGCTGCACGAGGCCGCCGCCGCTCGTCTTGCGGAGCTGTCGCTCGCGCAGGAGCAGTTGAACGGCACCGAGCGCGATCTGCAGTTCTCTGTGGGGGAGCGCGAACGTCAGCTCGCCGAGTACGCCGAGTCGCATCAGACCGCAGTCGATCTCGTCCGCGAGGGCGAGGAGGCCGAGCAGGCACGCGCAGCGGCCCGCGCGACCGTTCCGCGGCTGCTCGAGACCGCCCCGCTCGCCTCGATGGTGGCTCGTCACGGCACCCGACGTGCAGCCGGAGCCGAAGCGCTCGAGTGGTACGTGCTCGCACGGCTCGCTCAACAGCGCGCTATCTCGTTCGCCGGCTCGGTCCCGATCCTCATCGACGACGCGTTCGCCGACTGGTCGTTCGACGAACTCGACGAGGTGTTCGCTCGTCTCGAGCGCATGAGCGAGGTGATCCAGATCGTCTATCTCACCGACGATCCGGACGTGGCGAACTGGGGTCGCAACCTCGGTCGCACCCGCGCACAGGTCCTCGACCTGCGCAACGTCGCTGTCTGACGTCTGACGTCGCGCGCGTAGCCTGCTCCGATGTCAACGGATCCGATCCTCGTCGGTCTCGATGTCGGCGGGACCAAGATCCTCGCGGTCGGCATGGAGCGTGTGCCGACAGGCGGCACGCTCCATCAGGACAGCGCCTCGTCGGCGAAGCCAGAGCGTGTGCCGATGGGCGCGGTCGCACCGGTCGCCGTCGCCGAGTACCAGGTGCCCACCCCCGAGGTCGCGAGTGAACTCGTCGACGCCCTTGTCGCGTGCGTTGCCACGGTGAGCGCCGGCCGCCCGATCGCCGCGGTCGGCGTCGGACTCCCGGCGTTCCTCGGTCTCGACGGCGTCGCACGCCGTGCCCCTCATCTGCACACGGTCGTCGGCGTCGATGTCGGCGCCGAGCTGCGCGCTCGACTGGGCGTGCCGGTGCACATCGACAACGACGCGAACTGCGCGGCGTGGGCCGCGCACCGCATCGATGCGCCGACGTCGCGATCGGTGGTCGCGGTGACGCTGGGGACCGGGATCGGCGCAGGTCTGATCCTCGACGGACACCTGCTGCGCGGCGCCCACGGGTTCGCCGGCGAGCCGGGCCACATGATCGTCGACGCCGATGGCCCGCAGTGCGCCTGTGGCCAGCACGGTTGCTGGGAGGTCTGGGCATCGGGCGCGGGCCTGGCCCGTGTCGCGCAACGCGAGGCCGCCGAGGCTCGGCTCCCCGAGATGCTGGCCGCCGTCGGCGGCGAACTCGACGCGATCGACAGCCCGATGGTCACCCGCGCCGCGGCGGCCGGATCGTCCGAGGCGTTGGCCGTGCTCGAGCGTTACGGCTGGTGGGTCGCGGTCGGCCTGTTGAACCTGGTGAACATCGTCGATCCCGCGACGATCGTGCTGGGCGGCGGGATCGTCGCCGACGGCGATCTGGTCCTCGATCCGATCCGCCGACAGCTCGCCACCTTCGCGACGATCGATGGGGTCGCGAGCGCTCCGGTCGACCTGCGGATCTCCGCGCTGGGGCCGAGTGCGGGGGCGATCGGGGCCGCGCTGCTGGCCGGATCGACGGGCATCGTCGGCCAATTGTGACGGGACCCGCAGACGCAGGCCGGTAGGGTGCGGGTCATGGAGTTCCGGCGTATCACCTCGCTTCCGCCGTACGTCTTCACGATCATCGACTCGCTCAAGGTCGAGCGGCGACGTGCCGGCAACGACATCATCGACCTCGGATTCGGCAACCCCGATCTGGCGTCGCCCGAGCTCGCCGTCGAGAAACTCACCGAGGCGGCGCAGAACACGCGCAACCATCGCTACTCGGCCAGCCGCGGCATTCCGAAGCTCCGCCAAGCGATCGCCGGCTACTACCAACACCGCTTCGGTGTCACGCTCGATCCCGACACCGAGGTGATCAACACGATCGGCGCGAAAGAGGGCTTCAGCCACCTGATGTGGACGCTCCTGCAGCCGGGCGACGCAGCGCTCGTGCCGTCGCCGAGCTATCCGATCCACATCTACGGGCCGCTCTTCGCCGGCGCCGAGGTGCGCGAGTTGCCGATGATCAATGGCGCCGAGCAGTTCTTCGACGCGATGGTTGACCGGTGGCAGTACAGCTGGCCCAAGCCGCGGGTGCTCGTGCTGTCGTTCCCGCACAATCCGACCACGACGTGCGTCGATCTCGACTTCTTCCAGCGCGTCGTCGACTTCGCCCGCGAGCACGACCTCGTGATCGTGCACGACAACGCCTACGCCGACCTCGGCTTCGACGGATGGCTGCCGCCTTCGATCCTCCAGGCCGAGGGTGCGAAAGAGTGCTGCGTCGAGCTGTACTCGATGACCAAGTCGTTCTCGATGGCCGGCTGGCGCGTGGCCTTCATGCTCGGCAACGCCGAGATCGTGGCGGCGCTCGCGAAGATGAAGAGCTACCTCGACTACGGCACGTTCCAGCCGATCCAGATCGCCGCCACGGTGGCGCTCAACGAGCTGCACGACTTCCCGGCGCAGCAGACGGCGATCTACCAGGTGCGACGCGACGCGCTCTGCGAGGGTCTCAACCGCATCGGCTGGGAGATCGAGCCGCCCCGCGGCACCATGTTCGCCTGGGCGCCGATCCCCGAGCCCTACCGCGAGATGGGCTCGATCGAGTTCGCGAAGATGCTGGTCACCGAGACGAGCGTCGCCGTGTCGCCCGGCGTCGGGTTCGGCCCCGACGGCGACGGCCACGTTCGATTCGCGATGATCGAGAACGAGCAGCGGATCGGCCAGGCCATCCGCAACCTCCGCAAGGGCCTCATCAAGCTCGGCTGAGCCCGGTTGATCCTCAGCCGGCGCCGATGCCTCGCAGGCAGAAGTCGACGACGACGTCGGCGATGCGCTCGGGCGACTCGCCCCGTTGGTGGATGTAGACCATCGTGAGGTGGATCGTCACGCCGAGGATGGCGTGCGCGAGCTGCTCGGGATCGCCGTCAGGGATTTCACCACGCGCGATCGCGTCGGAGAGCTGCGGCACCGCGTCGTGAGCCAGGACCTTGCGCCCGGCCTGGATGAGGCCGGAGAAGCGCTGGTCGGTCTGGGCGAACTCGAACAGCTTGAACAGGTCGCGGTGCTCGGCTGACCAGTGCACCGATGCACGGATCGCCAGCCCGATGCGCTCGACCGGATCGTCGACGTCGGCGATCGCCTTCTGCAGACGGCGGCGCATGTCCTTCTGGGCCTCGCGCAGGATCTCCTCGAAGAGCATCTCCTTCGAATCGAAGTACCAGTAGAAGACACCCTTCCCGACGCCGAGGCCATCGACGATGTCGGCGACCGAGGTGGGGTGGTAGCCCTTGTCGGCGAACTGACTGGTCGCGTAGGCGATCAATTGAGCGCGCCGCTCGCGGCCCCGCGGAGTGAGTCGACGGGGTTCGGGCACCGCTCCAACGTAGGCAGCCTTGACCGAACGGTCAATTATCGGTCGCACACGGTTCACAGCGCACGGGTCGATCTTTCGAGGGACCGTCCGTAGGTCCCACTAGCGTTACCGGATGGCGCTCTTCATCGTTCGAGTGTGGCTTCCCGACCGCCCGGGAGCGCTGGGCGCGGTCGCCAGCAGGATCGGCGCGGTGCGTGCCGACGTGGTGGGGATCGACATCCTCGAGCGTGACGGCGGTCGCGTCGTGGACGAGTTGACCATCGAACTCGAGGACGCGGCCCTCGCCGACCTCCTCGTGTCGGAGATCTCGCAGGTCGACGGCGTCGACGTTGAGCACATCCGGCGGGCCCACCACTCGTTCTCCGACCGGGCGGTCGAGTCGCTCGAAGTCGCGGCCGGTCTCGTCGCAGCGACCTCGTTCGACGAGACGCTCGAGCGGCTCGTCAGCTCGATGCCGTACCTCTTCGAGGTCGACTGGGCGGCCGTGCTACACCCCGCCGACTCGCGGGTCGTCGCCACCGCCGGTGGACCGGAAGTGCCGTCGTCCGAGTGGCTCGCCTCGTTCGTCATCGGCACGGGATCGGGCGACGGCGCCTACGCGGCGGTCGAGGAGTTGGCCCGCGTACCGCTGCCGTCGCTCGGGATGCAGCTGATCGTCTCGCGCGCGCACCTGACCATGCGCGAGGGCGAGCGGCAGGTCATGGCGTCACTCGCGGTCATCGCCGATCGACGCTGCGCCGAGTTCCACCAAGCGCTGCCTCGCTGAGCGGCGCGACGCGGGGGAGGCAGCCCGGTCACGACCTACGCTGCCCGTGTGGTCGGCTCCGGTCTGATGACGAATGCAGGCCAACCAGGGTCGAAGCGACTGGGACGGGTCTCCTCGTTCGCGGTGGGAGTCGTCTGCGGTCTCGTCGTGCTTCTGGTGATCGGAACGGGCCTCGCCCTCGTCGCGGTCGCGAGCGGAGGTCCGGGTCCGATGACGCACAGCGTCGGGTTGACCCTGAGTGCGCAGGGGCAGCCGCGTGTGGTCATCTCCGACTGCCTGCCCGGCGAAGTCGTCGCCGTCGAGATCGCGGTCGTCAGCCAGAGCGATCGTGACAGCGGCGATATCCACACCCTGGCGACCGCGATCGGTCGACGCCTGCTCGTTCCGTGTGGCGCCTGTTCGTATGACCCGCTCCACCCGCCGGCGGGCTCGACGGTCCTGTCGGACTCGTCGACCTTCACCACACGCTGGGAAGCGATCAGGAGTGCAGGT
>JAYTFP010000159.1:0-3535 GCA_043734285.1 Acidimicrobiaceae bacterium | reverse complement strand
CGAGCGTCTGGAGCACCTCGTTCGATCCGTTCGCGGCGAACACCTGCGACGCGTCGAACCCCTCGACCTCGCCGATGCGTGTGCGCAACGCCGTCGCCTGACGGTCGGGATAGCGGTGCCAGGCAAGGTCGCCCATTGCGGCCGCCACGCGCTCACGGAACTCGACCGGAGGCGGTTCGGGAGCTTCGTTCGTGTTCAGGCGCACGGCCGCCTCGACCTGCGGCGAGTGGTAGCCGGGGATCATGGCGACGTCGTCGCGGACCTCGGGGCGCGCCATCACGGCGCCTCGCGGCGAAGCCGCGCGGACAGCGCGTGGGCGTCGAGCCCCTCGGCGGTCGCCAGCGCTTCGAGGTGCGGCGCGAGCGCGGCCATCGAGGACTGATCGAAGGTCACCACGTGGTGGTGCCGGAGGAAGTCGTCGACGGTGAGCGCGCTCGAGAACCTGGCGGTGCCGTCGGTCGGCAGCACGTGCGACGGCCCGGCGAGGTAGTCGCCGAGCGAGGCGGGCGACCACGGCCCGCAGAAGATCGCACCGGCGTTCTCGACCTGAGCGACCAGTGCCTCGGGATCGCGCACCATCAGCTCGAGGTGCTCGGGCGCGATCAGGTTCGCGACTGCCATCGCCTGTTCGGGTCCGTCACACACGACCGCGTAGCCGGCAGTCGCGAGCGTCGATTCGATCTCAGCCCGGCGAGGCGCCGCCGCGGTGAGGCGGGCAACGGCTGCGGACACCTCGTCGGCGACCGTATCGCTCCAGCAGATGAGCCAGGCCAGGCCGTCGGGGCCGTGTTCGGCCTGCACGATCACGTCGATCGCCGCGAAATCGACCGGCGCGGTCTCGTCCGCGACCACCACGACCTCGCTGGGGCCGGCGAATGCCGAGGCAATGCCGACCACGCTCGAGACCTCGCGCTTGGCGATGGCGACGTAGCGATTGCCGGGTCCGCAGATCACGTCGACGGGCCGAATCGACTCGGTGCCGTAGGCGAGCGCGGCGATGGCCTGAGCCCCGCCGACCGCGTACACCTCGTCGACGCCGGCGATCGCGCACGCCGCCAGCGTCACATCCGCGATCCGGCCCGTGGAGCGATCGGGCGGCACGCACACGACGATCTCGCCGACACCCGCCACCCGTGCGGGCAACACCGTCATGAGCACCGTCGACGGATACGCGGCGCGGCCGCCTGGCACGTAACAACCGGCGCGGGCGACGGGCTTGGCGTAGCTGCGGACGGTGCCTCCCGACACGAACGTCGTGGGCGCACCGAGCTGCGTCTCGTGGAATGCTGTCACCCGCTTCGCCGCGACCTCGAGCGCCTCACGCACGTCGGCTGGGATGCGCGCCAGCGCGGCCGTCAGCTCGGCCGCAGGCACCACGATCACCGGATTCTCGACGCCGTCGAAGCGCTCGGTGAGCGAGCACAGCGCGTCGTCACCACCCGAGCGCACCTCCGCGATGATCTCGCGGACCGCCGCGATCGGCTCGTCGCCGGCCACCACCGGGCGCGGCAAGTGCGCGGCGAGATCGCCACCCACCCCGCGGAGGTCGAGACGATTCAGCACGTGGGTCAACCTACCGGGCGAGGTTCGCGGATCGCCCATTCATTCGCTGCTGCTAGACACACGCCATGAGCATCTCTGCCGAACTCGGCTCCACGGCGTCCACGCTCGATCAGATCCTCGAACGGATCTCGCGGACCGCCGATTCGCTGGTCGGCACCCGCGACGAAGACCTCGGACTCGGACTGATGGACGTCGAGCGATCGCTGAAGACTGCGAGTCGCCGCCTCGAGCGCCTGGTGAAGGACTTCGAGGGTCGCTGACCGCTCGGTCGGCAGACATCCAGGTCACAGTGCGAAAAAGACGACCGGCGCCTCGAGGGCGCCGGTCGGGGGCGAGACAGGTGGCGGGTACCTGTATTCGCCAGTATTCCAGGCGGCGGGAGCCTGGATGGCTGCAACCTAATCCTCGAAACGACCACTGTCCAGCATCAATCCAACACTTTCTGTGAGATTTCTTCCCTTTGGACAACCTTTACACTGCGGACAGAGTCGGCGTCACCACACTCCGCGGGATCGCGCGTCGGCGACCTTGCCGTCACTGACTCAGCCAGTACCGGCCACCGGGCAGAAATCGGCGAGTGCGCACGCCTCACATGCGGGCTTGCGGGCGAAACAGACGCGGCGGCCGTGGAGGATGAGCCGCAGGCTGAACGTCCCCCGCTCCACCTCGGGGATCATCGGATTGAGTTCGAGCTCGACCTTGACGGGATCGGTCTCGGCCGTCAGAGCGAGACGCCGACTCAGCCGCAGCACGTGCGTGTCGACGGGCAATCCGGGAAGGGCGAGCGCGACGCTCCGCACGACGTTGGCGGTCTTGCGCCCCACGCCGGGCAGGCTCACGAGATCGGCCATCGCGCCCGGCACCTCGCCGCCGAAGCGGTCGATCAAGCCGTTGGCCATGCCCAGCAGACTGCGGGTCTTGGCCTGGTAGAAGCCGGTCGATCGGATGACCTCCTCGACCTCGCCGGGCATCGCGTGCGCCAGTGCGTCGGGAGTCGGCCACCGGGCGAACAACACGGGCGTGACCATGTTCACCCGAACGTCGGTGCACTGCGCGGAGAGGATCGTCGCGGCGAGCAACTCGAAGGCATTCGAGTGGTCGAGCTCGCACTCTGCTCCCGGGTACTCGCCGGCGAGTCGCTCGTGGGCGAGGCGGGCACGGCCTTTCGCAGAGCGGGGTTTGGCCATGGGCTGAACGTAGCCTGTTGCGGTCATGACCCCCGAAGAGATCGCCGGCCGCCTCGGCGGTCGAGCCGAACTGAGTCACGGACATCGCCGATGGTGGGTTCCCTCGCCCGACGACGACCCCAGTCCAGCGATCGCAGCGGTCGCGCACGAGCTGGGACTCGTCGCGACTCGGCGGCTGCACCAGATGCGGCGCTCCCTCCCCCTCGACCCGGCGGTCGTCGCGGACGTACCGACGATCGCGACTCGAGCGTTCCGCCCCGGCGACGACGACGACAGCTGGCTGACGGTGAACAACGCCGCGTTCGCACAGCATCCCGATCAAGCCGGGTGGACCGAGGCCGACCTCGACCGCCGCGTCGCCGAGCCGTGGTTCGACGCGGACGGCTTCCGCATCGCCGAGGCCGACGGCGAGATGATCGGGTTCTGCTGGACGAAGGTGCATCCGACCGATCCGCCGATGGGCGAGATCTACGTGATCGGCGCCGATCCGGCTCACCAGGGTCACGGCATCGGCGCGTCGTTGACGATCGCCGGGCTCGGCTGGCTCTGGCGCGAGCGAGCGACACCCGTGGCCATGTTGTACGTCGAGTCGACGAACGACTCGGCGCTGCGGCTGTACCGGCGCCTCGGCTTCGCGGTGCACCACACCGACATCTGCTTCGAGCCGTCGCGCGGCGACACCTAGCGCTTCCTGTCCGAGGGTTGAGTTGACAGTTCCACCCGTTGGGGTGGGCGGTGATGGACCCTGTGGTTCCTTCCACAGACCCACAAGGAGCCATCACCGT